>DAIEML010000152.1 GCA_027349615.1 Ignavibacteriales bacterium
GGCTGCCGTTACTGCATGGTTGCTTGTCCTTTTCAAATTCCTTCATTCGATTATGACAAACCATTAAATCCCGAAATTAGAAAATGCGATTTCTGTATAGAAAGAACAAAGCAAGGATTGCTGCCGGCTTGCGTAAAAAACTGTCCTGTTGAAGCTTTGACTTACGGTTCGCGAAATGATTTGATCAAAGAAGCAAGGGAAAGAATAAGACGAGATCCCGATAGATACTTCAATCATATTTATGGAGAAACAGAAGCAGGCGGAACTTCTTGGTTGTATTTAGCAAATCAAGATTTTTCTAAATTAGCTTTTCCATCACCAGGCGATAAACCAATGCCTGGAACTTCCGAATCAATTCAACATGGAATATTTGCATACTTTGTTCCTCCGGCATTTTTATATGCATTACTTGGCGGCATTATGTGGATTACTAAAAAAAGAAATGAATCTGAATAGGAGAATAATTTATGGAACATTTTACAAAACCATCTCCTGTAAATAAAAAATTTTTTACGCCCGGAGTTTTAATATTAGTTTTATTAGCTCTTAACGGTCTGGCATTTCTTGCAGGCAGATTAATTTTTGGAATAGGCGCAGTTACTAATTTAAATAATCAATATCCATGGGGTATCTGGATTGGTATTGATGTAGCTGCTGGTGTTGCTTTAGCTGCCGGTGGATTTACTACAGCGGCTCTAAGTCATGTAATTCATAAAGAACAATTTCATGATATAATTCGTCCGGCTCTTCTTACCGCAATGCTTGGATATACATTTGTTGCTTTAGGTGTTTCAATTGATATTGGAAGATGGTATTACATATGGCATCCATTAATTATGTGGAATGGAAATTCTGCCTTGTTTGAAGTCGGTATTTGTGTAATGATGTATCTTACGGTTCTTTATGTTGAATTCCTTCCAGTTGTTACAGAAAGATTTATTGGTAACGTAAAATTGAAAGGAATATTATCATTTATTAACAAACCTCTAGATGCAATTCTCAGAGTTCTTGATAAAGGATTATCAAAAGTAATGTTCATTTTTATAATTCTTGGAGTTGTTCTTTCTACACTTCATCAATCATCCTTAGGAACATTAATGATAATAGCTGGCCCCAAAATGCATCCGCTTTGGCAAACGCCTGTTCTGCCGCTGCTGTTTCTTTTATCTGCAATATCAGTTGGCTTTCCAATGGTAATTTTTGAATCAATTCTAGCCTCTCGTTCATTTGGATTGAAAGCAGAAATGAATGTGCTTTCTGAATTAGGAAGAATGGTTCCACCAATTTTAGGAATTTATTTAGCATTTAAAATCGGAGATATGGTTATTCGTGGAACTTTTGTTTACCTCACCGAATTCAACACAGCTTCAGTAATGTTTGTGATTGAAGTTTTGTTCGGTGTAATTGTTCCGCTAAGAATGTTTCTATCCGAAGCAGTTTTAAAATCAAAGCCGCTTCTTTTTGTAGCTTCATCACTTGTTATTTTTGGTGTGCTGTTAAATAGAATTGATAACTTCGTTGTTGCTTACAAACCTCCTTATTCATACGGACCATATTTCCCTTCGATCGGAGAAATTTCAGTTACTGTCGGGTTCATTTCATTATTGGTTTTGGCTTACAGATTTATTGTTCTGAATTTTCCTGTCATCAGTTTGCCGAATAAAAGTTTTGTACCACAATCTAAATTTGCAATTAGGGGGACACAAAAATGAATAAGAAATTTTTAGCAACAATTATTTTACTTTTTTCAATTTCAATTTATTCTCAAAATAAATTGCCGAAGAATCATTCAGTTACAAATTTAACTTGCAAAACATGTCATTCTTGCGATGTGCCAACAAAGAAAAACCCATGCCTAATTGCATGCCCGCGTGCTGAGATGGTAACTATTAATCAATCACCGGATCAAGCACCTGAAATCGAAGTGTTAAAGGAATTATCTAATAGATATATGCCTGTAGTTTTTTCTCACAAGATGCATGCACAAATGTCGCAAATGTCAGGCGGCTGCGGAACTTGTCATCATTATAATACTGTTGGCCCGATTCAACCTTGTATAAATTGCCATGAAACTTCACGAAAGAGAGAAGATATTTCCAAACCGGATTTAGAAGCAGCTTATCACCGCCAATGCATCAATTGCCACAGAGAATGGAGTCATTCAAATGATTGCACTTCTTGTCATGCATTGAAAAATAAAAACGAATCAATTTCAATTGCCAGCTATGTTAAAAAGATGACAGGTAAAAGTCATCCGGCATTAGTTGAGCCAAGAAGAATTGTTTATGAAACTAATTACAACAAAGGAAAGATTGTAACTTTCTTTCATAATGAACACGTAAATTTATTCGGTGCGAAATGTATTAATTGCCATAAAGATGAAAATTGTACCAAATGCCATGACAAAAATAAAACGACAAATGTACAGCAAATTTATTCTGACGTGCCGATCAAAATTCGTAAGTCGAAAGAGGAACATCATAAACCGTGTTTCTCCTGCCATCAAGATGATAAATGCAGTCTTTGCCATAAAGATAAATCGATGGCACCATTTAATCATGCGATTGCAACAGGCTGGGCATTAAACCAATTTCATGAAAGCTTAAGCTGTGAAAAATGCCATGGTTCATCAACCAAATTTGTTAAGCTGAATAATGACTGCAATAATTGCCATAAAGATTTTGTCGCAGGAAAATTCGATCATAAAGTTACCGGATTAAAGTTGAGCGAAAATCATAAAGACATTGATTGCATTGAATGTCATAAGGAGAAAAATTTTGCAAAGACTCCGACTTGTGAAAATTGCCATGACGATAAAAGTTTTCCGAAAGATAAGCCTGGCACTGAAGTAAAAATTTCTGTAAAAAAGAAGAAGTAAATTATAGTTAGATATTTTGTGCGTCTTTGATTTTATTTGTAGTATAAAGTAACGAAAGTTGCTTTTGGAATTTAAGAATTATGTTTAAGAAGATTGGATTTAAATTAATTGTCGCGGTCGGATTGACAGCAATAATTACAATTGGAATTTTTTCCTATTTCAATATTCAATCTCACAGCCGCAGCCTGCTTGCAGAAGTTGAAAGAAGCGCCAACCAATTAAGCGAAACCGTAAAGCACAGTACACGTTACGATATGCTTCTTAACCAAAGAGATAGAATTTTAAAAATTATTAATACTATTGGTCAGCAGCCGGGAATTAGAGATGTTCGCGTTCTTAATAAAGTTGGAGAAATAATTTATTCTTCTCACGAAGATGATATTGGGAAAATGGTTGATAAAAAAGCTGAAAGCTGTTATGCATGCCACGCCGCTAACAAGCCGCTTGAGCGGCTTACGATAAAGGACCGCACAAGAATTTTTAGAATTCATCCTGATTCATCTCGAGTTATCGGAATTATTAGTCCAATTTATAATGAACAATCCTGCTGGAGCGCCGACTGCCATGCTCATTCAAAATCGCAAACAGTTCTCGGCGTTTTAGATGTTACAATTTCGCTTGAGGAAGTTGATAAGCAAATTAAAAAAGGAGAAATAGAAATCGTAATCTTTGCGATTACAGCGATATTTGCTTTAAGTTTTATAATCGGATTTTTTGTAAAACGTTGGGTTGATAAACCTGTTAAAGAATTGTTGAACGCAACAAATCAAGTCGGCGTTGGAAATCTTAATTACACAATAAAAGATAAGCGCGACGATGAAATGGGAATGCTGGCAAGATCGTTTAACAACATGACTAAAAAACTTTCCGAAGCGCGGCTGCAATTATTCCAATCTGATAAGATGGCTTCGCTGGGAAGACTTGCCGCCGGCGTTGCTCATGAAATTAATAATCCTTTAACCGGAGTGTTAACTTACAGCAGCTTCCTTTTGAAGCGAACTCAAAATAATCCTGAGCTTCAGGAAGATTTGAAAGTAATTGTTAGAGAAACAAAACGAAGCAGAGAGATTGTAAAAAGTCTTCTCGATTTTGCGCGGCAATCAGTTCCTAAAAAAAATGAAGCAAACATAAATGAAATTATTGAACACGCAGTTAGCGTAGTTGAAAACCAGCTTGTAATCGATAGAATTAAGCTGATAAAAAATCTCGATGCGAATATTCCGACAATAACTGTCGACTCGAATCAAATTCAGCAAGTGATTTTAAACTTGTTAGTAAACGCTCACGATGCAATTGACAAAGCGGGCGGAACAATTACAATTTCTTCATCCAAACTTAGTGTCTCCCTATGGAATTACACATATAAAGAAAGCAATCTGTTCAAAGCGCCACGACTTGATGGACCACGAGATAAAAATTGACGGCATGCCTTCAATAAAAGTAAAAGCAAAATCAAACGGAGATGAAGGAATTATAAATCTTGATCCGATTTACGGAAAGAGCAGGCACATTTATGGAATTGAATTGGATTTGAAAAAAGAAATTAATTTGATGTGCCCGCAATGCAGTTCTTCTTTAATTGAGGAAGGAAAGAAATGCCCGAATTGCGGCGCTCCGATTTTCAATATTGAAATTGCTTCTCAAGGCTTTTATGAAGGCTGCACTCGCAAAGGATGCGGCTGGCAGAAATGGGAAGCAGTTGACACCGGCGGACAAAAAGATTATATCGAAATAAAAATTTCCGATACCGGCTGCGGAATTGCAAAAGAAGATTTGGCAAAAATATTTGAGCCGTTCTACAGCACGAAAGGGCAAAAAGGAACCGGCTTAGGCCTTGCGGTTATTTGGGGAATAATCGATAACCACAACGGTACAATAAATGTAGAAAGCCAATTGAACAAAGCAACAACTTTTATAATTCGTTTACCTTTGATCAAGACAAGATAAGCATGAATAAACTAACAGACATATTAATTGTAGATGATGAGCAGATTGTATTGGATGCTGTGGAAAAAATTTGTTCTGCTGAAGGATATAAAGTTGATCAATCAATAACTGTCGAAGATGCTCTTAATAAAATTGATAAAAATAATTACCGCCTTATCATCAGTGATATTATGATGCCGGATTTCGACGGCTTTCAATTTTTAGAAGAGATTGCAAAGAGAAAAATTTTAGCACCGGTAATAATGACGACAGGTTATTCAACTGTTGAGAATGCAGTCAGGTCGCTTTACAACGGCGCAATTGATTTCATCCCAAAACCATTTACAGCCGATGAATTAATTTCTTCAGTTGCTCGCGGATTAAAATATCTGGAAATTCAAAAAAGATTAATTGAATCAAAAAACCGCACGGACGATGCTTCAATAATTTACGTTCCGTGCCCGGCAAAATATTTTCGGTTAGGTTACGCAAGCTGGGCAGAAGTTGAAAATACCGGTTCCATCTTAATTGGCGTTACTGATCTTTTTATTAAGACAATTGATTCAATTAACGAATTAGAATTATTAAAAATTGATGATGAAATTGTTCAAGGTAATTCTTGCTCGCAAATAAAAAGCAAAGAAGGGTTGGTACACTATGTTCTTAGTCCAATAACTGGAAGAATAATTGAATGGAACGAACAATTACTTAATGACACTAGTATAATTGAAAAAGATCCTTACTTCAATGGTTGGTTTTATCGTGTTATTCCATCTGACAGCGAATATGAGATTAAGCATTTGATACCGTGCAGTTCGGATCGTCTTTAAAAAATAGGTTAGAAATTTTTCTAACCT
>DAIEML010000153.1 GCA_027349615.1 Ignavibacteriales bacterium
AATTGCGGAAAGTTTTTATTATGCTTACAACCTTCCGGTTTCAATAATTCGCCTATTTAATGTTTTTGGGCCACGTCAGTCTATCAAACCCCTGATTCCGGCAGTTATAAATCATGGAATTAGAAATGAAAAAATACAAATTACTGATTTAAATTCTATGAGAGATTTTGTATATGTAAGCGATGTTATTGATGCATTTATTAAAACTGCCGAGTCGGAGAAATCAAACGGAGAAACAATTAACATTGGAATTGTAGGCAGCATTATTAGACTTAAAGCAATTGATATAATAATAAATTCCGCCATGGAATTAATTTTTCAAAACCGAAATATTCACCTTCATATATTTGGTTCGGTTAGAAAAGATGAAGCGGATTCAATCGAGTATGAAAAAGAATTAATAAAATTAATCGTTGATAATAATCTCTCCGATAATATTCATTTTCGCGGATTTGAAAAATCCAAATACAAAATTTATAATGATCTTGATATTGTTATAAACTATTCAAGTGTGCCGGAATCATTTTCTTTCACAGTTTTAGAAGCAATGTCATTTGGTAAAATTGTTATTGCGTCCGACGTCGGCGGTCCTAAAGAATTAATTTCAAATAATGAAAATGGATTTCTGATTCCGCCGACAAACGAAATTGCTTTGAAAAAAATGTTGGAATTTTGTATCCCGCATTTATATTCATCCGAGTTTTCTGAAATAAGAAAGCGCGCTAGAAAAACAGCGGAAGAAAAATATAGCCTAAAAAGATTTTCTTCTGATTACACAATTTTTTTTGATTCTATTTTGTCATCATAAAGGTTAATCAATTATTGAAGACTGCAATTGTTCACGATTGGTTTGCCGGTTATGCCGGCTCTGAGAGAGTGGTGGAATCACTCACCAATATTTGGAAAGACGCTGATGTTTTTGTTCTTTTTAATTTATTAACTCCGGAAGAACAAAAGATAGTAGTGAAGAATAAAATTCCTAGCACATCGTTCCTTCAGAATTGGAAATCTATCAGAAGAAACCATAGAAAATATTTGCCCTTGTTTCCATATGCGATTGAACAATTTGATTTGACTAAATATGATCTTGTCATTTCAAGTTCTCATGCTGTTGCCAAAGGAGCTTTAACAAATTCAAACCAACTTCACATAAATTATTGCCACACGCCGATTAGATATGCCTGGGATTTAACCCATCAATATTTATCCGAAGCAAATCTAACTACAGGATTAAAAGGAACCGTTGCTAAAGCGATTCTCCATTACATTCGTATGTGGGATGCTTCGGCTTCAAATCGAGTTGATTACTTTGTTGCAAACTCAAATTACATCGCTAGGCGAATTAAGAAAATTTATCGCCGGGATGCTGAAGTTATTTACCCGCCTGTTGATACAAGTGATTTTAAACTCGAAACAAATAAAGAAAATTTTTATTTAACTGCTTCGAGATTGGTCCCTTATAAAAGAATCGATTTGATTGCCGAAGCGTTTTCTCATATGCCGGATAAAAAATTAATTATAATTGGTGAAGGTCCTGAAGCTGAAAAAATTAAATCAAAGTCCGGGATGAATGTGGAATTTCTTGGATATCAGTCGCGTGAAAAATTAAGAGAATATATGCAGAAAGCAAAAGCTTTTGTGTTTGCCGCTGATGAAGATTTCGGCATCATGGTAATCGAAGCTCTGTCTTGTGGCACTCCAGTTATTGCCTTAAATAAAGGCGGAACATCGGAAACGATAATTGAAAATCAAAACGGCGTACTTTTTAATGAACAAAATCCCGCATCAATTTCTGAAGCGGTTAAAAAATTTGAAACAGTACAGGACAAATTTAATCCTACTGATTTACATGAATATGCTGAAAAGTTCGATAGAAAAGTCTTTGAGCGAAAAATTAAAAACTTTGTTGAATCAAAGTGTGAAGAATTTTTTGACAAATGATTTATAATTTGAAATGATAACAAGTAAAAAGTCTACATACTATTTAAGATTATTTCTCGACCTAATCATTTTAAACATCTCATTTATTGTTTCCGCAATACTTGCCCAGTCATTTAAAATACTTATGCAAAGAAACTATATGCTAATTTTGATGACTGGTTTGAATTTTGTCTGGTACTTTGTTTCTAATGTAATTGAATTCTACGAAGACTTTAACACTAGAAATTTTTCCTATCAGTTTATAAAGATATTTAAAAATGTTATCGTCCAAATTCTAACAGCGGTGCTTTTTATATTCCTAGTTAAAGAAGATTTATTCACCAGAAATTTTATAATTCTTTATGCTGCGCTTTTAGCCTTGCTGGTAAGCGTTAGAACACAAGTAATTAAGCATACGATTGCACGAGTTAGAGGCAAAGAAAAAAATGTTAGAAACGTTTTGATCATCGGTGCAGGAGAGCTTGGCAGAAATTTTTTCCAGATGATCAGCAAAAGTAATGATTTTGGATTTAATCTTGTGGGATTTCTTGATGACGATAAAAATAATTTGAACCACAAGAATATAATCGGTTCGTTGAATGAAATTGATAAAATATTACCCGAGAAAAAAATTGAAGAAGTGGTTATTGCACTCCCGATGTATGCTGCCAATCAGCTTGATGAAATAATAAAAGTATGCAACAGACACGCGGTACGAGTTCATATAATTCCGGATTATTTTAGATATCTTTCTAAAAAATTTCAGATAAATATGATGGGAAACTTCCCAATCATTACTGTTAGGAGCGAACCATTATCTGAGTTTCATTGGCGATTTGTTAAGCGCACATTTGATATTATTTTTTCTTTATCTGCTATAGTTCTGATTTTATCTTGGCTTTATCCGCTTCTTTTTATATTGAATAAAATTTATTCGCCGGGACCGGTTATGTTTATTCAGGACAGAATTGGTGCGAAAGATAAGATTTTCAAATGTTATAAATTTCGTACTATGTATGTCGGAAATAAAAGCCTAAATAAATATCAGCCAACGACTGAAGACGATCCTAGAATAACGAGAATTGGAAAGTTCTTAAGAAAATCTAACATTGATGAACTTCCTCAGTTTATTAATGTTCTTAAAGGCGAAATGTCAATTGTTGGCCCAAGGCCGCATCCAATTGCGTTTAATGAAATTTATAAAGAGATGGTTGACGAAATAAAAATAAGAAGTTGGGTAAGGCCCGGAATAACCGGCTGGGCACAAATTCATGGTTACCGCGGAGACGTTTCGGATTATGAAGAAAATAAAAAACGAACTATCAAAAGAATTGAATATGACTTGTGGTATATTGAAAATTGGTCTAGCTGGCTTGATGTTCAAATTATTTTAACCACGGTTTGGCAAATGGTTAAAGGTGATACAAAAGGGATTTAGCTTTACCTAATTTTCTTAATTAGTATACGCTTGACATTATTACTTTGTCCAACTAATTTACTTTAAGATTTGTTGTAAAATAATTAACGAGCTATAAAAATGTATATTAATACAAATGCTAAGCAACTTGTGAGAATGACGCTTGTTATATTTTCTATTTTCATTATCAACGGCTGTAAATCTAACATGGAGATTACAAGCCCGAATACAACAACCGGGGGACAGACCGCAAAGAATAGTATTATCAGCGGACAAGTTATAAATAGTACTACCGGAATTCCACTAGACAGTGCTTTGGTTTATATTGTCGGCCAATCATCAGGCCAGCAAATTTATGAAACTGCTTTAACTGATATTCAAGGCAAATACTCTATAACAGTTTCACTAGCCGCTAATACTAACTTAACTATCTACGTTTCAAAATCCGGATTTGTTCAGGATACAACCACAGTTTCTGTAACATATGGTTTAGATTATTCAGTTTCACTAATTAGTTTGGTTGCATCCGGCAGTACGCAAAAACCATCTGGTAATCCTGTAAGTATTTATTTAATTTCGCAATCTACTCAAAGCATTGGAGTTCAGGGAAGCGGTTCAGTTGAAACTGCAACTCTAACTTTCGTCGCTGTTGATTCTTCCGGAACGCCGATAGATTTGAATCATTCGGTTGTTGTAAACTTTTCTTTGGGCGCTAATCCCGGTGGAACAGTAACACCAAGCCCGGCATCTGTGCAAACTAACGATCAAGGTCAGGCTTCTGTAAATATTTCGAGCGGTACAAAAGCCGGAGTTGTTCAGGTTTATGCTTCAATAAATTTGGGATCTAAAATAATTTACTCTCAACCAGTTGCACTTGCAATATACGGCGGTCTGCCGGATCAAGCTCATTTCAGCATTGTACCTTCGATGTATAATTTCCCTGGTTATGATATTTTTAATTTAACAAATCCAATCACCGTTCTAGTTGGTGATAAATACAGCAATCCAGTTAGACCTGGAACAGTAATTTATTTTCAAACTACTTCCGGTATTATTGATGGCTCTGCAATAACAGATGCTAATGGAGTTGGTTCTGTAAATTTAAGATCAGGAAATCCGATTGCAAACAATACTTCGTATGGGACAGGTTTTGGAGTGGTTACAGCTTACACAGCAGATGAAAACAAAAATATGATTTATGATTCAGTAAAAATTCTTTTCTCCGGTATTGCGCAAAACCCGGTTGTTTCACCAACTACATTTGATATTCCGAACGGAGGATTTCAAAACTTTAATTATACTGTAAGCGATGAAAATGGAAATCCTTTGGCTAAAGGCACTACAATTAGTGTAAGTGTAAGCGGGTCTAATGTTGCCGCCCAAGGAGATGTTGCTGTAACTTTGCCGGATACACAAAGTAAAACTTGGACTCAATTCAGCTTCCAGGTTTATGATACAGCCGATACTGTTAATGTTGCCGGCCCTGTCTCTGTTATAATTTCTACAAATGGACCGAATGGAAACTCTTCAACTACTATTTATGGAACCAGTCATTAATATCTTTTAATAAAGAAGCTCTAAATTTTCTGATGATTTAGAGCTTCTTATTTTTAATCCAAACTATATTCAACTAAGCGAATGAGAATTTAAGTTTTATATTTTGCAGGATATTTATATTTTAATCAAAAGAAAAAATATTTATAATTATCAGAAAATAATTTTCGGGAAAATAAAATGGCATCAGACTTATTAGCACACGCAGAAATTCCTTCAACCAATTTAGATAAAAGCAAAGAATTTTATGCTAAATTGTTTGGCTGGGAATTTAAACCATTCGGCAACGGATATCTTCTCTTTAATACTCACAAAGGATTTACTGTCGGTTTAAGAAAAGTTGATAAAGTAGCAAAAGGCGACGCAACAATTTTTCATGTAAGAGTAAATGCAGTTGAAGAATATATAAATAAAGCAAAAGAAAACGGCGGGAAAAAATTTAGAGAAAAAACAATTATTCCGGCAATGGGCGCTTATGCTTTAATTAGAGATCCTGATGGAAATGTAATCGGTTTGTTTCAAGGAAATTAATTTTTTTAAGTAAAATTTTACAGATGTAGCCAATTAAAATACTCCGCGTGATGAACGGCTGCATTTGCTTATGAACGAAGAATAATAAGGTTTTCTAAAATATTTATTTTTTAATCAAAACTTAAAAAAATTTTTAGCTTATTATTCTTCATCATGAGCAATAATAAATAAACCAATCATCTTGCTTTCAACATATCAAATCATTTTTCAAGGCCTCCTGTCATTAAACG
>DAIEML010000154.1 GCA_027349615.1 Ignavibacteriales bacterium
TGGGCATTTCAAACTGTAAAAGGTAATATCGAACTTAAAACAAAAGTTGTTCCTTTAATTAGATATCCTTTGAATAGTAATTCTTTAAATAGACATTAAGATGTTTTATATTAACATATAATTTTAAATTTTTTCAACTTATAATTAAGTCAAATATAAAATAAGCATCGCAGAAATGAAGAAAAACTTTTTCATAATTACGTCTATTATAATTATGACCATTTTTAATTTTTCTAACTCTGCTCAAGAAAAAGAAAATTCAAAAGTTAAAAAACTAAATTCTGATAAAGTCTCTGCAATTTTAGTATTTCATGAAATAGAAAATGGTATTTCAACTAATAATGTTTCGGATTATTCAAGATTTTTCGATTCACAAATTTACTTAAGCTTGTCTAACGGAGTTAATGGTTATTATAGCTCAAATCAGGCTTATTATGTATTAGTTGAGTATTTCAAAAATTATCAAGCGGTCTCTTTCAAATTAGGTGATGTGCAAGAAGATGAATCCGGAATTTATTCTACTGGCAGTTATGAATACTTTTATAAAGGAAAAAGAGATCAGGCGCATGTTTACATTTCACTTAAGAACGCCAGAAATAAATGGAAAATAACTCAGATCACAATTAATTAATGTTTGGAAAATTTTTTAATAAGATTAAAGGCGATAGAAAATATTTTGCTATCGTCTTTTTTATTTTAATTCTTATATTCTTAATTGGTCTTGTTTCTCCATTTTATGTCCAGAATTTGGAGAGTAATTGGAATAAAGTTCTCTCTGGAAAAATCTTATCAATTCAAACATCTATATCTTCATCGCTTAATGAAAAAGAGAATATTCTTGATGAAAAAAATATTGACTTAAAATATAGATTACGAAAAGTTTTAAATCCGCGAAACAATTCTTATGGTGCTTTAATTAGAGCGGTAAACAATTCCGATTTTGAAAATTACTCTGTTGAAGTGCTTGCTCCAAATGGTAAATTAATTGCATGGAATTCTAAAATAGCAATTAAGCAAAATGATATTCTTCCACTTTCATTTCCAGCAGGTCATCTGCATTTTTATGATGGCGACTTAATAACCTATTTAACAATTACCGATACAATTTTAACTGATAACGATCTTTTTTATTATGTTATTAGTTCACCGATTGAAAAACATTATTCAATTCAAAATCCTTATTTTGAACAAATTAATTTTTCAAAAAACCTTTCGGATAAATTTCAAACTCAAATAGAATTAACTTATTCTCCGTTTGCAGAAGCTACCAGAGATGGTAGAAAATATTCTTTCGATTTATTAAATCAACAAAATGATAAAATTGGTAATGTAACTTTTTTCAAACCCACATTAAATCTAACTGTTGACTCATTCTATCAGCTTACAGGTGAAATTCAATCAATACTTATAATATTGGCAGTAATCTTTTTAGCGCTCGGTTTTAGAAAAGAATTTGTAAGCATGAAGTATAGATCTGTAAAAATTTTAATTCTATCGATCTATTGTTCCGGTTTTAGATTATTAGTTTATACGATAGGTTTTCCATCAAATATACTTCAAGGTCAATTAGTTGATCCTGCATACTTTTCATCAACATTTGGAAATGGAATTGTTAAATCACCAATTGAATTTTTCATTACCGATTTCTTTGCATTAATAATTTGTATTAACGCGTTAAGATATCTTATTGATTATTTAAGGAACGAACACCCGAACAATTTCATAAATAAAAAATGGTTAATAATAATTTATCTACCGATAACATTGATTTTCTTTTTAACATTAAGAGCTTTAAGTTCGGCGGTTAAAAGTATAATTTTTGATTCGACCTTAAGATATTTCAAAGAACCGAATCTAATTCCCAATTTGCCATCAATAATTATGAATTTAAACCTTCTGATGATGGCAACGGCATTGGTTATTTTGATGTCGGCTTTTATTTTGATTTTAATTTCATTTGTTAAAAATCTTGAAAGTAAAAAACAGAAATTAATTTTCTTATCATTATATGCAAGTTATATTTTATTTGGTTTGCTGTTTATTTATTTACAAAATGAAGCATTAACAACTCCTCTTCTAAATATTATTTTTATCAGCATTATCTTTTTGGTTTCATACGAAATTGTATTTGGCAAAATCCATAATGAATTCAACTTTGTTTATTTAACAATTGCTGCTTCAGTAATTTCAATTACATTGCTAAATTATTTTAATCTTGCTTTAGAAAAATCTTCATTAAAAACTACTGCCGTTGAAATTAATAGGCCTAATGATAATCTTTTAAAATTCGTATTAGAAGAGACTCTTAACAACTCTTCAACTGATCAAAACATTATTGCGGATTTTTATGACCGCAATTCAAATTTTGATGCTGATGCTTTTAAGCTTTGGGCAAACAGTGCATTGCAGCGCGAATCATTAAATTCTTCACTTACAATATGGGACAGATATCAAAACCGGCTCGGCGGCTTTAATTCAGGAATAAACTTTGGAGAAAAACTGATTAAAGATTTCAAAAATTATTCGAGTGAAGAAATTAAAATAATTGAAACTACTCTCCCGGGAGATTCTACAAAAAAAATATTTACTGGAATTATGCCTCTTTATGACAGAGAAATAAAGCTTGGTTACATTACTGCTTCAGTTGGATTTGACCCTCAGAATTTAGGCTCGAACAATATTCCAGATTTTTTAGAATCAAATAAAAATATAATTAATTCTGTAATTGATGTTAATCAACTTAAAATATTTGAATTTTCAGATTCTAAACTGACTCATGTTTATGGCGATATTTATCCTTCACGAGTTCAAATAAGACCAATCTTAAATGCTAATTTTTCAACTGATAATGAAGTTTGGCAAGAATTAAAACTAAATGATGAATATTTTTATGCCTATCTTTTAAAAACAAAATCCGGCAATACTCAACAGATTACTGCAGTACTAACAAAAGAAAAAAGGCTTTCTTGGAATTTATTTAACTTCTTTAAAATCTTTTTAATCCACAGTATCTTCATAATTATTTTATTCTTAATTCTTTTAATAATAAAATTTCGAAATGTTAAATATAGTTTTAGAGTTCAGCTTCTATTTGCTTTCCTTTTCATTTCTATAATCCCGGTGATTGTACTTGCAATTTATAACCGGCAAATTGTTCGGCAAAGAACGCAAAGTGCAATTCAAAATGAATTGAGTGAAAGGCTGAACTATGTTGAAAATATAATTAATGAAGAGATTGTTGAAATTCCTTCTCACGATTATATCGAAGCATTTGATAACGCCGGTAATGATCTTGGAATTGCATTTACAGTTTATGAAGGATCAACTAAAATTTATAATTCAAAGGATCAATATTACAAAGTTGGATTGTTCCCAGATAAATTAAATCCTGAAGCTTATTATCAATTAAATTACCTAAGTTATCGCGAATTTTTAACTCAAGAAAATATTGAAAATTTTAATTACGATTCATTTTATAAAAAAGTTACAATTGAAAATCGTCCTCTAATAATCGGTGTAAATGATGCATTTAATAAAGTAAGATTAACTTATTCCGTGATGGATATTGATGTTTTTATGTTTGGAATTTATTCCTTCGCAACATTAGTGATGATTTTATTAAGTACTTTTTTAGCAAACAGAATTTCACTTCCCATTAGAAGATTGACAAAAGCAACCGCTTCAATAGCGCATGGAGATTTGAATGTCGAATTAAATACAAATGTAAAAGGGGAGATGAAGGAACTGTTGTCTGGATTTAATTTTATGACAAAAGAATTACAAAAAAATCAAAATGAACTTGCCGAACTAGAAAGAGAAAACGCTTGGAAAGAAATGGCAAAACAAGTTGCACACGAAATTAAAAATCCATTAACACCAATGAAATTAGCTGTTCAACAGTTGATAGTATCTTATCAAGATAAAAATAAAAATTTCGATTCAATTTTTGAAAAAGTTTCCAACACAATTTTAAGCCAAATAGAAAATTTAAGTCTGATCGCTTCCGAATTTTCTCGATTTGCTAGAATGCCAAATTATAAAATTGAAGAAGTCGACTTAATCCCGGTTATAAAAGATACCCTAAATCTTTTTATTGAAGAGCAAATAAAAATTGAAACGATTACTCAATTGAAAACAGCGATAATTGAAGCTGACAAAAGCCAATTTAGAAGATTGCTTATAAATTTAATCCGTAATTCCATTCAAGCTTCTGCAAATAAAATTTCTATTAATCTTGATCAAGGAAATGATAAATTTATTTTAATCGTTAGTGATAATGGAAAAGGAATTCCTTCGGAAATACAAGAAAAAATATTTGATTCTAATTTTACAACCAAAAACAAAGGAATGGGACTTGGGCTGAATTTGGCTAAACGATTTATTGAAGGCATAAATGGAAGTATAAATTTAATTGACTCCGAAAAAGTTGGTGCTTCATTTAAAATAATATTACCAAAGTTGAATAAGTAAAATTTAATTATGGTTCTTCTGAATGGATAAACTTACCGAATATCAATCCAAAGCTCTTGAATATAAAAAGCATATTTCACTTACAGCAAATGCAGGCTCGGGAAAAACTTTTGTTCTTTCAAAAAGATATTTAAAAATTGTAACTGAAGAAAATATATCTCTTAGAAATATCGCTGCGATAACCTTTACAGATAAAGCCGCAAGTGAACTTTACAACAAAATTGCGCGCTTAATTGACGAAAAAATTTCCGAAAGTAAGGACAAATTTGAAATTGCTAAACTTGAAATTATTCGACGTCAATTAGTTTCTGCAAATATCTCTACAATTCATTCATTTTGTATCGACATACTTCGAGATCATCCTGTTGAAGCGGATTTAGATGCAAATTTCTCTGCCATCGATGAACAAACTTCAAACGAGTTGACTGAATTATCAATTGATGAAGTTATAAAATCTTCAATCAAAGATTCAAGTTTATCGGAAAATCTGAAATATATGGTTAGACTTTTTGCTTCTAAAAATAAATTTGCTGAGGAAATGAAATCGTTGATTAAAGAAAGAAAAAATGTTTTAAACACAGCTGAAAATATTTATTCAAAATCTGAATTAGAGATTTCAAAATTCTTTTACAAAACATTTATGGATTATTATGATAAAATAATTGGGATGAGAATTCCGCATTTTGTTTCTATAATGGAAGAAATTAATAATTCAATTTTGTCACTAAAACCGGAGAACGAATCAGCAAATTTGGTACAGATAAATTTGCAAAAATTATTTGACGAAAAGTCTTCCGAAAACCAGAGTAAATTACTTAATTCTATTAAAGAAACTATTATAAAAAAAGATGGAGAGATAAAAAAACTAGGTTATTTGACTGCAGAACTGAGAGAAAAACTATTAGCTAAAGTACAATTTGTTGAAATATTTTTTGAAGAATTGAATTATTTAATTATTCCTCCAAATCATAAAAAAATAGAAATTGAGCTAGTGAAGTTTGGAAAAATATCTTTAATATTTTTTGAAAAAATTTTAGAAGTCTATAATAAAAAGAAATCAGAAAACGGATTTCTTGACTATGAAGATATTCTCCTTTACACAAAAAAAATAT
>DAIEML010000155.1 GCA_027349615.1 Ignavibacteriales bacterium
CGAAAGGCGGAACTACATACAACGCAGAACCGAAGATTGAAGGGAGTATGGGCAACTTTAAATATGTTCCGGCTGAAATTAAAGAAGCTAACCTGAAAGTAGAGATCAAAAAAATTGATCCGCAAAGCCAGCAGGCAGATTTTGTTTTTTCAAAAATTGTTGCCGATAAATCGCAAAAAACTCCCAAAGAAGTTCTGTCAATTCAGGCAAGCGTAAAACCTTTTATAAGTCTTGTGTGGATCGGTGTATTGATAATGGTGCTGGGATTTTTCGTTTCTGTTGCAAGAAGACTGAGTGAGTCCTTAGTCTGATTTAACAGCAGTTCTTAAATCTATCCTCCCTCTTTAAACCTGCTCTCCGCAGATAAGGTAGCCAACTGCAACAGGCTATTAAAGACTCTGAAAATTATTAAACTTAAAAAATTCATTAGGAATGCCCCGATTTTATCGGGGTTAACCCCGACAAGCCTTTAACGATTTTGATGTTTGTATTTGATAAATGATATTCTTCCTGTCTTTTGACAATTAGTGCGGTAGCAGATTCCAACGTAGCTATTGATCAATATTGAATATTTAGTTATACCTTAGTAGTATAATTTCTTTCTAGATTTTTTAACCTTATTAGCCTATTTCTGTTTTAATGTCTTCTGGTAAAATTTGATAAACTTTTCATATTCTCCTGCAAAACTTATTTTGCGGTGATGCTCACCTTGATCAAGTATATATTTACTGACTCTGAAGATTTTATTTTATAATTACCTTTATATCGTTCTAAAGATTTACGAAATTTATGTTAAGGTATATGTTCCATCAGTTGACTAAAAATTGTTTGCCCTAAATTCATATACACTCCGGGTTAGTTAATGACACGGAACGAAAATTAGTTTTTTATTTCAAATCGCTTATGACTATTTTTCTTTATAATACTCTATATAACATATAGTTACAGACACTCACTTATTCGTATTTGGGACAGTAGTGATTAAAGATATTGACAAAACATTTTTCAATTGATATAATTGTGCAGTATGATGTAGAACTTTTTTCTTTTTTGAATAATTTTAGAATTGAAACAATTAAGCATGAATAAGTTTATTAAATCCAGATATCGTCTGCTCTTGGTTATGGTATGCTTTTTTGTTTTAACAATGTTTGTTGATCAAGCAAACATTCTTGATATCGTAATCGGCAATAATCAAAATATAGATATTGAACATCCAGAGGAAGTTGATCTTTCACTGCTTCAATCAAAACCATCTCCAAATTATCAATCTTTTAAACGGAACTTAATTTCCGGAAAAACAGATTTCGGTAAAACTAAAACTAACAAAAAGAATTCTAAGAGAATAATGATTGATGAAGATAGTCCATTAACAGAAACAGTTAACATAAAAGTTTCCACTTTAGCAGAATCATTTCAAAGAGAAAATACCGAGCCATACCATTTCATTTCCATTCAAGAATCCACTTACTTGCAAAATAGATCTCTCTTAATTTAGAATTTCCAGCCATACAAATCGCATCATTTAAATTTGACAACTTCTAATTCTGAGCAGTGCTATGAGTTAGGGTATTTCTGTGCAAAAGCATTTCGTTGTTCTTAATATATTTCTGAACTTTTGCTAGGTAATTACCCAAATTAATTAATGAATAATTATCGTATTGGAAATTCAATTGAAAAATTATTTTGAGCTAGTAAAGTATTTTATAAAAATCATTTTTGTTGCCCTGCTATTAACTTCTTCTGTATTTCCGCAAAACGAGTTTGCTGAAGATACAGTAAAAATAAGTTTAGAAACTGCAGAACAAATTTTTCTCCAGCATAATCTCCAGTTGCTGGCTGCAAAGTATAATATAAATGCAGCTAAAGCTTCGATTATTCAAGCTCATATTTGGAATAATCCGAACTTGTCTATTGGGCAAAACATTTATAATAAGTTTACCAGTAAATATTTTGATTTCTCTAAAACCGGAAATACTGACTTACAATTACAGCAGCTTTTCCTTCTTGCGGGAAAAAGAAATGATCAAATAAAACTTGCTCAGATAAATTCTGAAGTTGCTGAAGATTCTTTTTATGATTTGTTGAGAACTTTGAAGTTCGAGCTAAGAACTAATTTTTATAATTTGTATTTTTTACAGAAATCAGAAAAATTTTACGACAATACTATTCCTTCGGTCCAAAAAACTGTAGATGCTGCTCAAAGAATTTATGAACAGCATGCAATTTTATTATCTGAGGTTCTAAGATTAAAGTCTCTATTATTTTCTCTTCAGAACGAGCGACTCGGAATAGAAAATCAAATTTACGATATTCAAAATAATTTGAATGTCCTTTTATCAGATTCAACAAATTCTCATTCATATTTTAGCCCGCAATTGAATGTTGCGTTTTATGATAGTCTAAATGCAAATTCTATTTCTCTCAATGATGCTTTGGGAACAGCTTTGGAAAACCGGCCTGATGTAAAGATTGCTGCTTCAAACGTAATATATGAAAAAACGAATCTCACACTTCAAAAGGCTCTCGCAATTCCCGATTTAACAATTGGTGGTTCATATTCACGGAACGGAGGTTATATCCGGGATTATTTGGCGCTTACTTTATCTGTTGACCTTCCAATATTCAATCGAAATCAGGGTAATATACAAGTATCAGAAAATACTCTGGAAGAGAATAAAATCTTGTTGAACCAGGCCAAGCAGTCAGTGAAGAAAGAAGTTGTTTCAGCGTATGAAAAAGCACTTGAGACCGATAATCTTTACAAAAATTTTGATAGAGCATTCCCGAATCAATATGAAAAACTTACTTCCGGTATGATTGCCAACTATGAAAGCCGCAACATGACAATAATTGAATTTACAGATTTTTATGAATCTTACAGAACAAGCATGCTGCAAATGATTCAACTTCAGGACAGCAGAATAAATGCATTTGAACAATTAAACTATGCGGTTGGAAAAGATATTCTATTTCCCAAACATAAATGATTTTTAAGATTTTGAAATTTTATAGGAGCTATAAAATGAAAAGATTAATTGAAAAATTTATCATCGGAATTTTTATTACAACGATTTTTCTAATGTTTGGCTTCGAAGTAAATGGATGCAGCGATACAAGCGGCAAACAATCGCTTGTCCAAAACTCTGATAGAACTTCTGTCACCGACAATGGAAAAACAATTACATTTTCAGAAAACAATCCTGGACTTCAAGAATTTAAAATATCGCCGGTAGAAAAAGGATCGGCAATTTTATCAGTTCTTGCGCCTGCCCGGATAGTAGCTAGCATTGCACCATCGAAAAATAATTCCGATAAAATAATTTTATTCGATTCGCCTGATGTCACTTCACTTTATTCACAGTACAAGCAAAGCAAAGCAAGCGTTGAATTGACTTCAAAAAATTTAAAAAGAATAAAACAGATGTACCAAAATCTAGGTGTAACTGCTAAAGATTTAAACCAAGCTGAAACCGATGCCTTAACTGCGAAAGCTTCATTGGAGGGAATGGAAGGAAGATTGAAAGTATTGGGCTTTAATCCTTCAGAGCTCGAATCAATTAACGGAAGGACTGTCTGGCTGATGGCAGATGTTCCGGAAGCACAGCTTCATGAAATTACCAGAGGAGAAAATGTGCGAATAACTTTTGCGGCTTTTCCGGATAAATTATTTTCTGGTAGAACGGAAGAAATAGGAGAAATAATTGATCCGACTACAAGAGAAGTAAAAGTAAGAATTTCTTTATCAAATCCTGAAAATAAATTTTTGCCCGGAATGTTTGCCCAAGTTGATTTTGGAAATAAAATTAATAAAGCATTTATTCTTCCTCTAACAGCAGTTGTAACTGTTGAAGGGAAAAATTATGTGTTTATCCAAGCTTCAACAAATAGTTTTGAAAGAAAGCAAGTAACTCTTGCAAACTCCGATGCTTCCAAATTAGTTGTACTTGATGGAATAACCGCCGGAGATAAAGTAGTAATATCAGGAGCTATGCTTTTGAAAGGATTAAGCTTCGGTTATTAAAAAATTTTCCTGAATAAAAAATTTAATTAGATGGTGTGAAATTTCTATTCATCACTTAACAATAAATTGATATGATTCGTAAACTCCTAAGCTTTGCTCTTAACCAACGACTTGCGACAATCACAATTGTAGTTTGTTTTATTGCAGCCGGCATTTATTCATGGATAGAATTAAAGAAGGAAGCTTATCCGGATGTCGGTGATACTCAAGTAGAAGTAATTACAACCTATCCTGGCCAGGCTGCGCAAGATGTTGAACAACAAGTTACGCTGCCAATAGAACGTGCATTAAATGACGTTCCGCGTGTAATAAATAGAAGGTCAAAAACTATTTTTGGATTGTCTGTTATCAATTTAACATTTGAAGATGGTACTGATGATTACTTCGCGCGCCAACAAGTATTAGAAAAATTAAATGATGCAGTTCTTCCGCCAGGAGCAAATCCTTCCCTTGGCCCTTTAACCGGTCCGGTTGATGAAATTTTTCGATATGTGATTGAGTCAAATGTTAATTACACACCGATGCAATTAAGAACACTTCAAGATTGGGAAATAATTCCTCGACTTCTTCAAGTGCCCGGTGTTGCTGATGTTATAAATTTTGGAGGCTTAGTTCAGCAGTATCATGTAATCACTTCGCCGGAAAAGCTTTTTAGATATAATTTAACTCTTCAAAATGTTATTGACGCAATTCAGGCAAATAATATAAATACCGGCGGCAATATTATTAGAAGAGGCGAGCAGGGTTTTGTTGTCCGTGGGATTGGTGCAATCAGAACAAAGAGCGACATTGAAAGCATAGTATTAAAAGCCGATAACGGTATTCCAATTTATATTAAAGAAGTTGCGTCAGTTGAAGAATATCCGTCGCCGCCAACAGGAATTCTCGGTTACACGCTTCAGCCAAATGATTCAACTAAGATTGATGTTAATTCTAGTGTTCAGGGATTGGTTGCAATGAGACGCGGCGAAAATCCATCTGATGTAATCAAAGCTCTTAAAGAAAAAGTGAAAGATATAAATGAGAATGTGCTTCCCGAAGGAGTTCGTTTAAGAATTACTTACGATCGCAGCCAGTTGGTTAATTATACCATCGATACTGTTTCCAGTACTTTATTGGAAGGATTTACAATTGTAATTCTAGTTTTAATATTTTTTATCGGCAGTGTTCGCTCTGCGCTTGTGGTTGCTACTACAATTCCAATTTCATTACTCTTTGCTTTCAGCATGATGAAACTGACGGGAATTCCTGCAAATCTTTTATCGCTTGGTGCAATTGATTTCGGAATAATTGTTGACGGCGCAGTAGTCATGGTTGAAAATATTATGAGACGCTATCGGGATGCAACTCCTGAAGAAAAAAGTCAAGGTATTATTCGCTTAACATTAACCGCAGCGCAAGAAGTAGGAAGAGAAATTTTCTTTTCAATTACAATTATCATACTTGCATATCTTCCTATTTTTTCTTTTCAAAGAGTTGA
>DAIEML010000156.1 GCA_027349615.1 Ignavibacteriales bacterium
CATTAATAATTTTGTTTTTAAATTTATTAATGATACTTGCCATTACTGTTGAGCTTATAATACTTAAAATGTAGATGCTTGCTAATGCTAAACCTGCAATCCAAGATTCTTTTGCTGGAATTAGAAATGCTAATAATAAAGCATAAACCGGTAATCTAGCACTGCAACTCATTAATGGAATTATAAAAATTGTAAGCAATCTTTCTCGTTTATTTGGAATAGTGCGAGTAGATAAAATTGCCGGAATTGCACAAGCAAAACCAGAAAGCATCGGTACAAATGATCTGCCATTCAATCCAATTTTTGAAAGTGGCTTATCAATTAACATTGCTCCACGGGCTAAATAACCAGTATCTTCAAGCAAGCCAAGAATTAAAAACAAAATTAATATTTGAGGAACGAAAATTAGCACAGCTCCGGTACCACTAATAATTCCGTTTGATATAAAATCACTAAGCCAATTATTGCCCAATAAATTATGTGAAGTATAAGAAAGGTAGCCAAAAGATGAATCTATAATATTCATTAAAGGTTGCGCAAGCCAAAAAATTGAAGTGAAGGTTAATGCCATAATTAGAAAGAAAATAATTATACCCCAAAATTTATTCAGCAATATCTTATCAATTTTTAAAGTAGTTGAATCAATATTATTATTTTTGTTTTGGGTATTATCATTATTTAAAATATTAAGCCGCTTATTTGCATTTTTTAGATTAATCTGTTTTTGTTCAAGTTTAATATTAGTTGTAACTCTTTTTTCAATCTGTTCAAAATCAGAGAAAGATGTGAGCAAATAATCTACAGTAAAATTATTATGGATTTGTTTTGGTAGACTTTTATTTAATAGTTTATTTTTTCCTAAATTTTGCTCAATTGAAGTAATAAGATCTTCAATACCTTTCCCAGTTCTGCCATCAATTTTTATAACTTCGCATTTTAATGCTTTACTTAATTCAGTATTTGAAATTTCAAATCCTTTTCTTCGCAGTAAATCAGTCATAGTCAAAGCAATTAAAACATTAAAATTTGAATCAATTAATTGCTTAGCTAATAACAAATGTCTTGAGAGCTGGCTTGAATCAATAGTTAATATTACTAAATCCGGAATACCAAATCTTGGATGTGAATAAAGTGAATCAATTGAAATCTTTTCGTCCGGTGAATTAGGGACAAGACTAATTATCCCAGGTGAATCTAAAATATTAGCATCAAGCTTAAATTTTTTCTGAAATCTGCTTATTGAATATTCAACAGTTGCACCAGGATAATTTACAGTTTTATAATTTTTCCCGCTTAAATAGTTAAAAAGAGTAGTTTTCCCTGAATTAGGTGGTCCCACCAGAGTAATTAATGGGGATTCTTCTATAATTTCAAATTTCATAAAATTTTAATACAATTAGCCTCATTTTTTCTAACAGCAATTATAGAACCGCGAACTGAAAATGCCAATGGATCATTGAAGATAGAAGTGTTTAATAGTTCTATTTCTTGGCCAGGAGTAAAGCCTACTTCTAAAATTCTTCTTGAAGATGGATGTGATTTATCAATATCATATATAATTGCGCACTCACCAAATTTTAATTCTGCAGCAGTTTTCATATCTTTAAAATGTTTTTCAAATTAAAATATTATTAAGATTTAGTCTACATAAAAATAGACCAATTAAAGATTATAATCAAGCTTTATTATTTATATTTTGTTCTAATATTTCATTAAGAACATTTATAAATTAAAAATATCCCAATATTTAATTTTTTTTGTATGATAATTAATGAAGAAATCAAATTTTAATAATCAAAGTATAAATCGAAAATTTAAAAATAAATTAGAATTCTCTTTAATTAATGATAATTCTGACTTCGTTTTTGTAATTATGGAAAAATATGGAAAAATCAGATATTTAAATAGAAAAGGTAAGGATGTTGTTAATTGTAAACTAGATAGTTTGGTAGATTTTAATTGGTATAATCAATTTATTTCAAAGGAAAAAAGTGAAGAAATAAAATCTCAAATTTTTAATAATGATAATTCGAAAACTTTACAGCAAATCGAATTCGATGACATGTTAAGCATTAATGGAAAAGAAAAAAAGATTCATTGGCAGATTTTCTCAGTTGAAAACAATATCAACATCTCTAATGAATTTGTTTGCTTAGGTTACAACTTTATTGAATCTAATAAAGAAGAAAAAATTCAGCAGGTAATTTTAAAAATTCTTCATGCAAGTAATTTGGAAACTAATTTAAACGATTTTTTTAAACTTATTCATTCATTTGTTTGCGAGTTAATGCCCGCTGATAATTTTTATATCGCTTTAATTGAGAAAGAATCTAATCTAATTTCTTTTCCATATTTTGTTGATCAAGTTGACAAAACTGCACCACAGAAAAAAATTGGGAAGGGATTAACCGACTTAGTTTTAATAAATGGAAAATCATTTTTAATAAATAAAGAAAAGGATGATGAACTTATAAGAAATGGTGAAGTGGAACTTCTCGGTTCGCCGGCAAAAATTTGGTTAGGAATACCTTTGAAAATTCAAGATAACACAATTGGAGCATTGGTTGTTCAAGACTATGAAAATGAAAATACATTTGGTGAAAGAGAGCAGCAAATACTAGAAGTTATATCTTTTGCAATTTCACGAGCAATTGAAAGAAAATTGGTAGAAGAAGAAAAAAATGAATTGATTAAAAAATTAAAAGAATTGAATAAATCTAAGGATAAATTAATCTCATTGATTTCCCATGATTTGAGAAGTCCCTTTAATTCTTTGTTGGGATTTTCGGAAATATTAATAAATGAATACAATACTCTATCCGATGAAGAAATAAATGAATATCTAAAAGTAATTTATGAATCATCAAAAAATTTGTATGGGATGACTAATAACTTATTACAGTTCTCTAAATATCAAATGGGCAACTTTGAATTCAAACCAGCTGTTTTAAATTTGAATGAAGTTGTTAATAAAAGTTTAAATTTAATTAAAGGAAATGCTGTAAAGAAAAGAATAAATTTATCGATAGATATTAATCCAGAGTTAAAGGTTTTTGCAGATGAAGATATGTTAAGATCTATAATTCAAAATTTAATTTCCAATGCAATAAAATTTACTGATGTTGACGGCGAAGTGAAACTCTATTATTCTCACAAATACATTGAATCAGAAACTGTTGAAATTATTATTCAAGATAATGGTGTAGGATTAAGTAATGATGATTTGGAGAAGATTAATAACAATTCTATTTTTTCTACTCCTGGTACTGAAAGAGAATATGGAACCGGTTTAGGACTTTTATTAGTGAAAGAATTTGTTTCAAAGAATAATGGTACGTTTATAATTAGTAGTAATCTTAAACAGGGGACTAAAGTTTGTTTTACCTTACCTAAATCCAAATAAGAGTTAGAACTTTTCTAAAATATATTGAATTTACAGAGTGTAATTCTATAAATTTATTTAATATTGATTATGAAATTAATTAAATTTATTTATCATCTAATTTAAATATCTTGATGATTCAATTATCGAATTATTTTTAATACCAGTTTTGTAATTATTGAAAACCGATACACAAATAATTGAAAAATCAATTAATATATTTGAAAATATATTAGATAAAATTCCTCATAAAATTATTTTACTTGATCAAGATAGAGTTTTCTATCTCAACCGATCCGCCGCTAATTTTCTTCGCATTCAAAACTCAATAAACATTTCAAATTCATTTATAGATTTCATTCATGCTGATTTTAAAATTAACATTCTTTCTAAAATTGGATTAATTAAAAATGGAGATGAAATTACCACAGCCATACTTTGTAAAATTATTAATTATGATGAAATGGTTGCTGAAGTTGAATTACAGATTTCACTATTAGAATTATTTGGAAAAAAGTTTGTATTAGTTATAATAAATGAAATTAGCTCAATCAAACATGATTTAATTCAAAATGCAATCTTAAAAATTCTTCAAGCAGATAATTCCGCAAGTTCATTAGAAGAAACATGCGATTATCTTTATGGAATTGTAAAAGAAATAATTGATATCAAAAATTTTTATGTTGCTTTATTTGATAAACAAACCAAAAGCATTTCGTTCCCATATTATTGCGATCAATTTAGTTCAAAACCACTTAACCGAAAGTTTGGAAATGGACTTACTGAATTTGTACTAACCACTAAAAAGACTTTGTTATTAAATGGCAAAACATTAGATAAAAAAATTAATGATGGAACGATTATTCCTTCAAAATATTCCGTAAAAGGATGGTTGGGAGTTCCATTGTTTATTCTTGAAGATATTGCTGGCGTAATTGTTATAAAAGAATATGAGAAAGAAAAATTTTTAGATGAAAATATTAAACAAATTATTGAATTAGTTTCTTTCCCAATATCTCGAGTTATTGAAAGAAAAATTATTGACCAGGCTAGAAAAGATTATACACTAAAATTACAAGAACTGAATAATTCAAAAGATAAATTCTTTTCAATAATCTCTCATGATCTTAAAAGTCCGTTTAATTCTATTTTAGGTTTTACTGAAATATTAAAAGATCAAAATGCAACTTTGGATAAAGAGGAACTAAATGAAATATACGAAGCTTTGAATAATTCAGCTAAAAAAACTTTTAATCTACTTAATAATTTATTGCAGTATTCAAAATTCCAAAGCGGGTTGGGAGATTTTAATCCAAGTAAAATAAATTTATCGGATTTGATTAAAGAAAATTTAATCCTATTTGAAGGTACTGCTGCTAAAAAACAAATCAAGATTATCAATAATTCTAATGAAAATTTCCTTATTTATGCTGACAAGGAAATGCTCAATTCCATTTTAAGAAATTTAATTAATAACGCCATTAAGTATAGTAATCCAGGAGGTAAAATATTTATTTACTATGCTCGCGCAGGTGATTTTGTTGAAATATCTGTAAAAGATAGCGGCGTAGGAATGGACCAAGAAACAGTTGATAATTTGTTTAAGATTGAATCTAAAACTTCTAAGCTGGGAACAAATAAAGAAGAAGGTACCGGATTGGGATTAATTTTAGCAAAGGAATTCGTTGAGAAAAACGGCGGGAAAATATTTGTGAAAAGTGCAATTGGAATTGGGACAGAATTTACTTTTACTGTAAAGTCTATCAATATTAAAAGTAATATCGTTGAGAACAGTTTAATAAAAATTAAATTTGATGAATAATAAAAATAAATTACGTTTGATAATTCTTGAAAAGAATGATAAAGAAAGTAAAATAACAATATCACTTCTCAAAAAGAGCAATATCAATTTCCAAATTAAATCTATAAGAGATAGTAAAACTTATAACCAACAACTTCTAGAATTTCCTCCCGACATAATAATATCAAATTATTATTTAAAAGATTCAACAGCTTTTGAAGCTTTATTAACAGCAAAGTAAAAAGATCAATCAATAATTTTTATTATTTACACTGAACCGGTTGATGAAA
>DAIEML010000157.1 GCA_027349615.1 Ignavibacteriales bacterium
CATCCATATCCAATGATAGTCAGAGATTTTCAATCAATTATCGGCAAAGAAACGAAAGAACAAATTAAATCAGCCGAAGGAAGATTGCCGGATTATATTGTGGCATGCGTTGGCGGCGGCAGCAATGCAATTGGAATTTTTTATCCGTTCATTAATTCCAAAGTAAAACTTATTGGTGTCGAAGCTGCCGGTTATGGAATAAGCACAAACAAACATTGTGCAACTTTAACACTCGGACGTGAAGGAATCTTTCAAGGAATGAAAACTTATCTTCTTCAAAATGAAGATGGACAAGTTTCCGAAGTTCATTCAATTTCTGCCGGGCTTGATTATCCTGGTGTTGGCCCGGAACACAGCTTTTTTAAAGATGAAGTTATTGCAGATTATTATTCTGTAACTGACGATGAAGCAATTCGTGCTACAGAATTGTTATCAAAAACTGAAGGAATTATTCCAGCACTTGAATCCGCACATGCGGTTGCACATTTGAACTATCTTATGCCGAATACAAATAAAGACGAAATTGTAATCGTGAACATCAGCGGAAGAGGAGATAAAGACTTAAATACAATTAAAGATAAATTGGGATACTAAATGACTAACATCGCAAATTACATTTCAAAAAAAAATAATAATAATGAAAAAGTACTTTCTGTTTTTTTAACTTCCGGATTCCCCGATAAAAATAATTTCGTAGAACTCGCGTTAAAAGTTTTAGATGCCGGCGCTAATATGCTCGAAATTGGATTTCCATTCAGCGATCCACTGGCTGACGGACCGATAATTCAACATTCATCTCAAGTTGCACTTGGAAACGGAATAAATCTCACAAAGACATTTGATTTTATAAAAGAAATTAGAAGACAAACCGATAAGCCGTTGATTATGATGGGATATGCAAATCCTGTTTTATCTTATGGAGTAGAAAAGTTTGCCGAAAGCGCTAGGATCGCCGGTATAAATGGAATAATAATTCCCGACATTCCGATCGAAGAATATGAAAATTTCTACAACAATTTCTTTGACGACATTGATACCATTTTATTGGTTACACCAACCACCTCAAATGAAAGAATCAAATTAATTGATGAGAAAAGCAGCGGCTTTATTTATTGCGTTTCAGTGAGCGGAACAACAGGTATTCAAAATCAAAATAAAAATTCTAGTATAGAATTCGTAAAACGAGCTCAATCCATTGTGAAGAAAAATAAAACTCTTGTTGGATTTGGAATTTCAAATGAAGAAGATGCAAAGAAGTTAGCAACATTTTGTGACGGAATAATTGTTGGAAGTGCTGTAATTAAATCTTTAATCAATGATGATGAGAATTATTCAAAAACTATAGACTTAATTCAAAAGATAAAGAGTGCAATTGTTTAATTTCTACAAAATTGATTAAACCAAATATTAACGTCTATTAGCTTAACCATTGTATAGCAAGAATTTAATAAAATGTAATTTTTCCATTGTAAAATAATTTTAGAAATTGTACATTTACTACGCCAAAAAGAATTATAATACAGATTAAAAGATTTTAAACATCCCTTCTGTTTCTCATTATTGTTCAGTAAGCTTTGTTTCTCCTTTTTAATTCCTGCTTAGTAATTCTTTTACAATTACAATATTTCTAAAATAACTTAAGGAAAAATAAAATGAACATTTTTGTTGGCAATTTATCTCGGGATGTTACCGATGATGAATTAAAAGAACTCTTTGCTAATTACGGGCAAGTAAAAAGCGTAAAAATAATTAGGGATATGTTTAGTCAGGAATCGAAAGGATTTGGATTTATTGAAATGCCAGGGCTTTCTGAAGCACAAAAAGCTATCGGCGAATTAAATACCAAAGAACTTAAAGGAAAAAAGATTTCAGTTAATGAAGCAAGACCGCGCAATGATGATAGAAGAGGCGGCGGCGGTAATCGTAGAGGCGGCGGCGGCGGTGGAAACAGAGGCGGCGGCGGTGGAAGACGCTGGTAATTTAAGATAATTTTATGACGCATTATAACATAATTTATTTATGTTATAATGCGTCTTTTTAATCCCCTCTATCCATTTTTTTCAATCAATAAAACTCAAAAATTATTTCACCTTTACAATCATTTCTATTTCCAAAGGCGCATTTAACGGAAGCTCATTAACTCCAACAGCGCTCCGAACATGTTTACCTTTATCTCCAAAAATTTTTGCAATTAATTCTGAAGCACCATTTGCTACTTTTGGTTGATTTGTAAAATAGTCTGCACTATTAACAAAAACAGTAAGTTTAACAACTTGTTCAATCCGATCTAGATTACCAATAATACTTTTAATTACACTTAAGCAATTTAAGGCAGATATTTCAGCCGCTTTTTGTCCATCAACTTCACTTAAATCAGCTCCAATTTTACCTGAATATTTTAATTCACCTTTTATTGAAGGTAATTGACCAGCAGTAAAAACTAAATTATCTACTTTTAGTGCTGGTATATATGCAGCCAATGGCTTCGGCGCTTCGGGAAGTTCAAAGCCAAGCTCTTTTATTTTTTCTTCTATCATATATTCTCCTTTTTTATCAATTATAGTTTTTATTATTTTTCAACTCATTAAATGATGTTAAAATGAATTTTAATTTAAAGGATTTTATTTATGACCCAGAGTAAATTTAATGAATTTGTAGAGATTGTAAAAAGATTAAGAATTGAATGTCCATGGGATAAAGAACAAACTAATGATTCAATTAAAGCTGCAACTATTGAAGAAGCCTACGAGGTTGTTGAGGCCATTGACAATAAAGATTACGAAGAATTAAAAAAAGAGCTCGGTGATTTACTTTTGCATGTAGTTTTCCATTCCATTATTGCGGAAGGAGAAAATAAATTTAACTTGAATGACGTAATCGATTCGATAAAAGAAAAATTGATAAGAAGACATCCGCATGTCTTTGGCGAAGTTGTTGTTTCAAATGCCGATGATGTTAAGAAAAACTGGGAAGCAATAAAATTGAATGAAGGAAGAATTTCTGTATTAGATGGTGTGCCGCAAATGATGCCTTCATTGTATAGAGCATACCGTTTACAAGAAAAAGCTAGCAAAGTTGGCTTTGATTGGGAAAAGAAAGAAGAAGTGTGGAAAAAAGTGATTGAAGAAATTGAAGAAATGCATTATTCTGAAAAAGAAGAGACAAAAAAAGAATTGGAAGCTGAAATTGGTGATGTGTTTTTCGCTTTAACTAATTATGCCAGATTTCTAGGTGTCAATCCAGAAAATGCATTGAGATTAACTAACGAAAAATTTATCAAAAGGTTTCAATACATTGAAAAAAAGATTAATGAAACTGGAAGGCAAATTAATCAATCAAATTTAGAAGAAATGGATAAATATTGGAATGAAAGTAAGTTAAAAACAAAAAACTAAATTTTAGAAACCTTTATTTTCCATTTGAAGAACCTTCACTTCCATTAAACTTTTCGTATGCGTTTATAATATCCTTAACAAGCTTATGGCGAACTACATCAGACTTTTCAAAATAGACGAAACCAACTCCATCTATATTTTTCAAAATATCTTTAGCTTGAATTAAACCACTAATAGTTTTAGAAGGTAAATCAATTTGAGTAATATCTCCGGTAATAATCGCTTTTGAGTTTACGCCTAGTCGTGTTAGAAACATTTTCATTTGAACATCAGTCGCATTTTGTGCTTCATCTAAAATTACAAAAGCATTATTAAGAGTTCTGCCGCGCATGTAGGCAAGTGGAACAATCTCAACAATTTTTTTTTCTATATAATTTTTCAATTTGTCCGAAGGCATCATATCATCCAATGCATCGTAAAGCGGACGAAGATAAGGATCTATTTTTTCTCTGAAATCGCCTGGCAAAAAGCCTAAGCTTTCCCCAGCTTCAACAGCTGGGCGAGCTAAAATAATTTTATTAACAATTCCTTTTATTAATGCGGAAACAGCAAATGCAACTGCCAAATAAGTTTTTCCAGTACCAGCTGGACCAATCGCAAAGCAAATATCATTCTTAATTGCAGTTTGCAGATAATTTATTTGTCCAGTTGTTTTAGCTTTTATAACATCATTTTTTGTATAAAGAATAATTGAATCAAATTCTTTTTCTGTAATTATTTCCTTTCCATGAGTTGTAAGTTCAAGAATTGTTTCAATATCAGAAGTTTTAATTGAACCATTCGTATTGATTACATAAATCATTTCCTTAATAACTTTTTCAATAGCATTAACTTCTTCCAAAACACCTTTTATTAATACATTCTCACCTCGTACAATAACTGACGCATTAAATTTATCTTCAATTAATTTTAAATTTGCATCATTTGAACCTAATAATGTCATCAAATCAACATTTTCCAATATCATTCGCTTTTCTATTACTGTCATTTCAATCCTAATTAATAAAAAAAGCCCTCATCATAAGAAATGACAAGGGCTAGAATATTTAATACACCGAGAGCAAAAGATAACTTATTTTGCCGGTGCTGGTTTATAATTCTTTTTAATTTTTTCGTACTTAGCTTTTTCTTCTTCAGTTAAATTAGGAATCTTAAAGATTTGTTTTGGATAAATCAAGTTTGGATTCTTTATTTGATCGCGGTTTGCTTTGTAAATTACCGGCCAAGCAAAACCATTTCCATAAAAAGTTGGTTTCTTAGCAATATTCCACAAGCAATCACCTCTAACTACTGTATAATTAACTTCCTTCGGAGCTTCAACCCAAGCATCTAAAGCTGCTTGCATTTGATTATGAACTTTATCAAAAAATTCCGGAAGCGCACTAATTTTATTTGCTTTAAGCGCATCTAGATCTTTTTGTCTATCAGCTTTTGGCCCTTCTTTTCTTTGAATTTTTCCGTCAAGTTCATTAACTGCATTTCTAAAGTTATCAACATCAGCTTGAGTAGCACCAACTAGCGCATAAAGTTCTTTCATGCAATCGTCATAGCTTTCAACGCTTTTTGATTTTAAGTTATTTACATCAGTTTGTAAAGAACTAACTTCTTGAGTTAAACTTTGTTTCTCTGTATTGAGGCGGTTCATCTCAGCTTGCCATTCATCTTTTGTCATTTTTTCCTGAGCAAAAACTGCAACGGAAAAGAAAATCAAAAGAGATAAAACACTAATTATATTTCTACTTAATTTCATTTTAATTCCTCCAAATCCATTTTAATTATTAATTTCATAAAAGAACATTACTTAGAAGACATTTTTTCTAAATTTGCCTTGGTCTCTTCTTTCTGCTTATTGCATTCGGCAAGTTTTTCTTGCTTTGCTGCAATTTCTTTTTCAAGACTTGCTCTTTCATCTTTCAATGATGCCCCGGCCAAAGCTTCGCGTCCTTTCGACAAGAACCGCGATGGATTTGTGATGGGCGAAGGCGGCGCGATCCTGATACTCGAGTCACTCGAACATGCCCAGGCGCGTGGCGCCAGGATCTTGAGTG
>DAIEML010000158.1 GCA_027349615.1 Ignavibacteriales bacterium
TCCCATAAGCCCGGCACATATCCAAAATCCAGTTCTTTATTAATTTCATAATTTGAAAGAGTTGTTTCATCAATATCAAAAACAACAGCACTGCTGTCAGCAGCCGGAACTTTTTTGAATTCATCGATGGCTTTGTTTACAACTTTATCAAGGTCTTTATCATATTTTCCGGACTCATAATAATTTATTACTTCTTCTTTAGCAATACTTAGATTTATTGGGACAGTTGCACAGGATTGGCATATGAAAATCGCAGGCAAAAGCAGCAAGCCGGCAATCACTTTATTATAACTACTCATTTTAACCCCGGTTATATTTGAATAAATTGAAGGCCAATAATGCTAAAAATGTTTTAGTAATGCAAATATATTTTCACATTTCCCTCCATCCACTTAATCTCAAACTTAAACTTGAACTTACACTTGATCTTGAACTTCCACTTAAACTTACTTATGACACAGCCGTGATAGTTTTGTTACAATTAATCTTTATATTAAATATCAACAATCCAATGTATTTATGAAAAAAGTTTTAATAATTGAAGACGATAAAGAAATCTCTGACCTTCTGGAAATTCATTTAACAGATCTTAATTGCAGTATAAAAAAATGTAATGACGGACTTACAGGATTAAATTCTGCAAAGTCCGAAAGTTTTAATTTAATTGTATTAGATATAATGCTGCCGCTTCTTGACGGCTTTGAAGTATGTAAAGAGATTAGGAAGCTTGAAATTCACACGCCGATATTAATGCTTACTTCGAAATCCGAAGAAACGGATAAAGTTCTTGGCTTGGAATTCGGCGCAGATGATTATTTAACAAAACCTTTCAGCATCCGGGAGTTTATAGCAAGAGTAAAAGCAATCTTCCGCAGAGTAGATACCTTATCAAATGAGAAATCGGAATTAAAAGATCTTCGTTATGAAGAATTAAAAATTGAAATTGCCAATAGAAAAGTTCTGTTAAATAATCACCGCATAGAATTAACTCCGAAAGAATTTGACCTTCTTTATCTTATGGCTTCGCATCCGGGGCGAACTTATACAAGAGAGAATTTGTTAAATCTTATTTGGGGCACACAGTACAGCGGTTATGAGCATACCGTAAATTCGCATATAAACAGACTAAGAATAAAAATCGAAAAAGACGTTTCCAATCCTAAATTTATTTTAACAAGCTGGGGCTTAGGCTACCGGTTTAATGATCAGTTAAAAAATTAATTATTCGATAAAAACGATGAAGAATTTTTTTAACTCGCTATTCTGGAAAATTTCTGCTGTTTTTCTTCTTATACTTCTAATCATTTCGGCAGTTTACATTTATATTTCTGTAAATACTGCCGAAATGTATTTCCAGGAAACAAGGCAGAAGCTTGATATTAAAGTAGCTTCACACATCGCATCGGATAATGATTTCTTTACACATGATTCGATTAATGTTTACACACTGCAAGATGTTTTTCATAACGTGATGGTAATTAATCCAAGCATAGAAGTTTATTTGCTGGATACTGCCGGAACCATTCTTGCTTTTGACGCGCCCCCGAAATCAGTTAAGCTGAAAAGAGTTCCGCTTAAGCCGATTAAAAATTTTATTAATTCCAATAAAGAAAAATTTTTGTTGGGAATTGATCCGAAAAATCCGAAAAGAGAAAAAGCGTTTTCAGCGGCTCAAGTTTTTGATCACGGAAAATTTAAAGGTTACATCTATGTTATTCTCGGCGGACAGCAATATGAAAATGCTTCGCAATTAGTTTTCGGCAGCTACATTTTAAGTCTTGGCGTAAGATCAATGATAATCGCTTTGATAACTGCGGCTATCATTGGATTTTTGGCAATCGGATTTATTATCAGAAACTTAAACCGGATTATAAAAGTTATTCATGAGTTTAAGAAAGGTAACCTTAAAGCAAGAATAAATCTTAAAAGTAAAGGTGAGCTTCAGGAATTTGCGAATTCATTTAACGATATGGCCGATACAATTGTAAGCAATATTGATGAAATGAAAAGAATGGATTTGCTTCGGCGGGAGTTAATTGCAAATGTTTCTCATGATTTAAGAACTCCGTTGTCAATTATTCGCGGATACATTGAAACAGTCTTAATCAAAGATGAAAAATTAACTTCGGAAGAACGGAAAAAATATTACGAAACAATATTAAGCAGTACAGATCGTCTTCTGGATTTGGTTGAAGAATTATTCGAGCTTTCCAAGCTGGAAGCAAAGGAAAGTCTACCCGATAAAGAAATATTTTCTCTTGCCGAACTTTTACAGGATATTCATCAGAAAAATTTAGTAATTGCAAACTCAAAAAATATTTCTCTCAATCTTAACATCTTAGAAAATTTGCCATTTATAAATGCTGATCTTAAAATGATGGAAAAAGTTTTTCAAAACCTTTTGGATAATGCGTTCAAGTTCACTCCTGTTGGAGGAAAAATTGATGTTACTTTGAAATTGAAAAATGATAATTATTTAATTGCTGCGATTACAGACAGCGGTGCAGGAATTGCAGAAGATGAGATCCAAAATATTTTTGAAAGATATTATCAAGTGAAAAGGGTTTCCAGCGAAAACAAGCAAGGAACTGGGCTTGGCCTTACAATCGTTAAGAAAATTTTAGACATTCATAACATAAAAATTGAAGTTAAAAGCGAACTGGCAAAAGGGACCTCATTTATTTTAACCTTTCCTGTTGCAAAACACACAATCGGTTAATCCAATAATTTTAATATTTTCTTAAAACTTTAAATTCTTTTTATTCTTTCGTGATTTTTTCGTGACCATTGGAAAATAAATTTGAATCGTTAAAAAAATGACGATAAAAATTTTTGAAAGGAAGAACAATGAGTGTGAATATTTTAGTTTTTATTTTAGGCGCAGCGTTTATTTTCGGATGCGCTAAAATGGATTCGCAGCAAAAAGAACCGCAGAAATCAATGTCGGTTTTAGAGCCAAGTGATCAATTAGATACAGCAACTTTTGCCGGCGGCTGTTTCTGGTGCATGGATGCACCTTTCGAAAAATTGGACGGAGTAAAAAATGTTATCTCCGGTTACGCGGGCGGACATGTAAAAAATCCAACCTACGAACAAGTTGAAACCGGGACAACCGGAAGCGTTGAGGCAATTCAAGTAATTTATGATCCAAAGGTAATCAGTTACGCAGAGCTTCTCAGTGTTTATTGGAAACAATTTGATCCAACAGATGCCAGCGGTTCTTTCTATGATAGAGGATCGCAGTATGAATCAGCAATCTTTTATACAAACAATATGGAAAAACAATTAGCTGAAAATTCCAAAAGAATGCTTGATAACTCAGGAATTTTTAAGAAACCGATTGTTACAAAAGTAGAGCCGTTTACAAATTTTTATCGAGCTGAAGATTACCATCAGCATTTTTATAAAAAGAATCCGGCAAGATATGAAGCATATCGCGAAGCATCCGGAAGAGACAGCTTTATTATGGCAGTTTGGGGAGACAAAGATGTAAATAAATATATTAAAAGATCGGAGAATAAAATGGATAAATCTAAATTAACGCCGCTTCAATACGAAGTAACACAGAAGAACGGAACCGAAATGCCATTTCAAAATGAATATTGGGATAACCACAAGCAAGGAATTTATGTTGATGTTGTTTCAGGCGAGCCGCTTTTCAGTTCAACGGATAAATTTGATTCAGGCTGCGGCTGGCCAAGTTTTTCAAAACCGATCGATACGCGTTTTATTAAAAAGGATGTTGATAAATCTCATGGAATGATTAGAACTGAAGTAAGAAGTGAAATTGCAAATTCTCATCTCGGCCATGTATTTGATGATGGTCCGGAGCCGACTGGATTAAGGTATTGCATAAATTCTGCTTCACTAAAGTTTATTCCTAAAGAAGATATGGAAAAAGAAGGCTACGGAGAATATTTGTATTTGTTCAAATAAAAAATTAAAATGTGAATGCATCAAATTGTAAATCTATTATTCAAAGATGCATTCACATTTAACAAATTAGAAATTCTTTCCTCAAAACTGCTAATCACAATTTATTAAAATTCTTTTTTCATAAATACATATCTGTATAGATTATTGTCTGTAATTTATGGATTTTTAACAGTGTCAATTATTTTTTTTAGGAGACATTTACTATTATGGCAATTATAAAATCATTCAAAGCATTAAGACCATCAAAAAATTCTGCAGATAAGGTTGCAAGCGTTCCCTATGATGTTGTTAATACCGAAGAGGCAAAACAAATTGCTGAAGGAAACACGCTGAGCTTCCTTCGTGTTACAAGATCTGAAATTGAATTGCAAGAAAATACCGATCCTTATTCTTCAGAAGTTTATAAAAAAGCGAAAGAAAATTTGCAAAGATTAATTTCTCAAGCGCCTTTAACAATTGATGAAACAGAACATTTCTATCTTTACAGATTAGAAATGGACGGTAGAGCTCAAGTTGGAATTGCAGCTGCATTTTCTGTTGATGATTATGATAACAATGTTATCTTGAAGCATGAGAAGACCAGAAAAGTAAAAGAAGATGACCGTACAAATCATATCGTAACAACCGGTGCTCAAACCGGTCCGGTGTTTTTAACTTACAAACCAGTTAAGAATATTGATGCTATTGTTGATGAAACTATGAAACAAAATCAGCCGCTTTATGATTTTACTTCTTCAGATGGAATTAAACATACAATTTGGATTTTGCCTGGTAAATACAATGAATCTCTTATTGAAGAAATAAAAAACGTAAAAAATCTTTATATAGCCGATGGGCATCATAGAGCAGCAAGCGCAAGCCGCGCAAGAAAAGTAAAGCAAGATTCTAATCCAAATCATAATGGCAAGGAAGAATATAATTATTTTCTTGCGGTTCTTTTCCCGGCTGATCAATTAAAGATTTTACCTTACAATCGCGTTGTACTTCATCTGAATGGAAAAACAAAAGAAGAATTCTTAAATGAAGTTGGTGAAAAATTTCAAATTGAAAAAACAAAAACTACTCAGCCGGATAAGCAGAAAACTTTTGGAATGTATCTCGACGGTGAATGGTATTCATTAAAGCCGAGAGATTTAATCTTAGCCAGCAGCAGTCTTTCTAAAACTGTAGCTGAAACTCTTGATGTTAGTGTTTTACAGGATTTTTTGCTTAATCCGATTTTAGGAATTGATGATCCGCGGACAAATAAGAGAATTGATTTTGTCGGCGGTATTCGCGGGACAAAAGAATTAGAAAAATTAGTTAACAGCAGAAAAGCCGCAGTTGCTTTTTCGTTGTTTCCGGTTTCAGTAAATGATCTTATGAACATTTCAGATGCCGGAGAAATAATGCCGCCTAAATCTACCTGGTTCGAGCCAAAATTGAGAGACGGTTTGTTAGTTCATTTAATTTAAAATAAAAAATTTATTCTTACATTACTTAATTGA
>DAIEML010000159.1 GCA_027349615.1 Ignavibacteriales bacterium
CTACCGGCAAAGTATACATAGAATCGTTTGTCATTGCAATTAAAGGCCAAAGAAAATCATTCCAGGCCCCCATAAACGAAAAGATTGCAAGTGTAATCAAAATTGGTTTTGCCAAAGGAAGGATTACTGAAAAATAAATTTGAAAATCGCTTGCACCATCCATTCTAGCAGCTTCAATAAGGCTATCCGGAATTGCAATTAAATATTGCCGTATTAAAAATATTCCAAATACGCTGGCCATTCCGGGAATAATTACTGCCATATAAGTATTAATTAAACCCATATATTTTAGCATCAAAAAAAGAGGTAGCATTGTTACTTGAGCAGGAATAATCATAAAACTTAATAAGAGTTTAAATAAATTTTTCTGACCGGCAAATCTATATTTTGCAAATGCAAATCCGGCCATTGAATTAATAAATAACGAAATAGCTGTAATTCCAACTGAAACAACAATACTATTTATAAAATACTTCGCAATGCTTAATCGAGAAAATAAATTTTGATATTGAGAGAAAGTAATTTTACTTGGAAAAAATTTTGGCGGAAATACATTTGCTTCACCCGTAGCCATCAGTGAAGCTGAAATCATCCATACAAAAGGCAACAAGCATAATATGGCAGTAATAATTAAAAGGATATAAAGCAAAGATCGTTTCATATATAAGATTCTTTTTGAATTCTCAATTGAATTAAGCTAACAATAAGAATAATGAAAAATAAAATGAAAGCAAGAGCTGCAGAATATCCCATATTCCACCAGCGAAATCCTTCTTGATACATATATAGAACAATGCTTAAAGTGCTGTTCAGTGGCCCGCCTTGTGTCATGATATATGGCTCGGCAAATAATTGGAAGTAACCAATCATTGTTATAATGCCAACAAAAAGTGTTGTAGGTGCCAGCATCGGCAATGTAATATTTTTAAATTGATTCCATGATGATGCACCTTCAAGACTAGCAGCTTCATATAAATCTTCCGGAATATTTTGCAGGCCAGCTATAAAGATTATCATATTGTAACCAAAATTTTTCCAGATTGCCATTAGGATAATTGCCGGCATAGCCCATTGCGGATTGCCAAGCCAATCAATTCCATGGATTCCAATAAATCCTAATAAATAATTTAGGATTCCAAATTTTGGATGATAAATGAACCGCCATAAAACAGACACCGCTACCAAAGTGGTAACTACCGGAATAAAATATACTAATCTAAAAAAGCTTTTGAATCGAATTAACTTTGAACTTATAAGTAATGCAGCAGCTAATGAAACCGCAATTGATAGCGGTCCACCAACAATAACAAAGTAGAAGGTGTTTTTTAAAGAGATCCAAAATAAAGGATCATTAAAAATATCGATATAGTTTTTTAATCCTACAAATTGTGCATAACCAATATTTCCAAGCGAGTAAATATCAAAGTCAGTAAAACTCATCAGTAATGCAGCAATTACCGGCAGAAGAAAGAATATAAATATTGTAATCATTGCAGGCGCAAGGAAAAAGTAAGCGGCCGATAATCTGATTTTTTTTTCTTCTCTCATTGCAGACTTAGATTAGCTCTTTTTTCTTTATTTAATATCCATCTTCTTTTTTCAAGTATTTTATCAACATCTTGATCAAGCATTTTTAATGCTGCCTCGGGTGATACTTTTCCTCTTGCACCATATTCTGCATACTGCTGAACTTTTGCAGATACAATTTGTTCCCATTCAGGTACCTTCGGCATTGGAATAACATTCTGAAGCTGTTCATAAAATGCTTTAAGATATTTATCGTTTTTTAATGTCGAATCTTGCCATGCATCAATCACAGCCGGCAGATCCGTCGAAAGATGATAAAATTTAATTTGACTTTCTTTTTCAGATAAAAATTCGATCAGTTTCCAAGCTGCATTTTTATGTTTACAGCTTTTAAACATTGATAAACTTGAACCACCTGCCAGCGATAATCCCGGATATTTTTGACCATTGTAGGCTGGCAAAGGAGCTGTCATCCAATCGTTTTGCAAATTTTTTGGTAATCGATTTTTAAATTCTGCTACATTCCACGGACCAGTTATGTACATCGCAAAAAAACCGCTGGCAAAAGCTTGAAATACATTTGAAACTTGCATCCAATCAATTGGAGCTAATTTTTCTTTATAAAATTTCATTAGAAATTTAAAAGCGGTTTCAAATTTACTGTCACTAAAATTGCCATACGAGTTATCATCTTTTAATAGTTCAGCTCCTGCCTGCATTCCAAAAATTATAAATGGTGCCCACTCATTTGTAGGAATAAAAAAAGCATATTTTTGTTCCGTTCCATAAAGGTTTTTTATCTTTTTTGAAACATCATAAAGCTCGTTCCAATTTTTGGGTGGCTCAGAGTAACCAACTTTCTTTAAAATATCTGAGCGATAAAAAAGAACGCGAGTATCAACATACCAAGGAATACCATATAATTTTTTCCCGATAAAATTTGTCTTCCAAATTCCCTGGAAATAATTTTGACTGTGAATAATTTTAGAATTATCAACAAAGTTATTTAAGCTATCAAGAGAATTTAATGCAACAAATTCCGGTATCCATGTATTCCCCATTTGCACAACATCCGGGGTTGTTTCGCTTGCATAAGCAGTAATTAATTTTTCGTGCGCCGCCGTCCATGGCATTGCCTGAACTTTAACTTCAATATTAGGATTTAGTTTTTCAAATTCTTTTGTAAGTTTTTGAACATGTTCCGCTTCTGCACCCATCGACCAAAAATTAATTTGAATTTTATCTGATGAATGAGAGCTGCAGCTAAGCTCAAAAAATGCTGTAAACAGAAATATAAAGTAGAATAATAATTGATGAAAAATATTTTTCACTTTGTTTATTACCATTTATAGCTGAGTAAAAATTATTATTATTAAAATTTAAGTGATACTGAAACTTGAAAAACTTTCCACGTAAAAAGGAGTGAAATACGCAGATCTATTTGTTTCAGTATCACTAATTTATCTTCTATTATTATTTTGTAAATCCAGCAATGAAGTTTATTTCAACAAAACCATTTTACGAGTATATATTTTATCTTTTGTCATTATAGAATAAATATAAATTCCTGATGGAACTATTTTATTATCATCATCTTTTCCGTTCCAAACAATCTTATTTTCACCTGACTCTAAATAGCTATTTAATAAGTGTCTAACTTTTTGACCGAGTATATTAAAAATATTTATTTCTATATTCTGACTACGTGGCAATTCAAATTTTATTGTTGTGCTTGGGTTAAATGGATTTGGATAATTTCCTTCTAAAATAAATTTTCCTGGTATTGATTGAGAAGACTTTATTTTTGTATTGTCGTTTATAAATCCTAAACTATCCAGCATTGGCTGGATTTCCGGATTAGCCATAAAATTTTTCCACAAAAGCTGAGTGCGATAGTTTTCAATCATATCTATAATTGGACCTTCATCAATTGAGAGGTAACTTGTTGCATACCAATTTTTACTTACATTAAATGCATCTTTAAATCCGAATGGCCCCCAAATTTTATTTCCGTATTTTCTATAAAAGTTTTTCAATGCAGCAATAGATTCATTTGGTGTGTATGGCATTGAAGAGATTGCAGCAGTTGGTGAAATTGTTCCATTATCATTTGTAGGGCTGTGTGCATCGTATCCAGAAGGATCATCACTTGCAGTTAAGCCCCAAGTAACAGAATCATATCCAGCAAAGTGATTTGGATTTGCAATACAATATGCTCTATTAATTAATGTTTGATTTGTATTGTTTATGAAATAATTGGTAAACTTATCCTTCTTTCCTCTTGGATCAAATCCGAGAAAAGAATAATGAGCAAAGAATAATGGTCCGCCATAATCTTGTCCAACATAAAGTGGAATTCCATAAAAAGATTTACCGTTAGTATATAAGTATCCTGACCAGCCGATATAATAATCAAATTTTGAAACAGCATGAGTCGGTGATGCTGTGGCAAGCAGATAAATTATCATTGCTTCATTATATCCGCGAATTGGCATATTCATCATCCAGGCATAATCTGGAGACCAATGCCAATATAAAGTATAACTAGTATTATCTCTTTGGTACCAATCATATTCAACACTTTGCCAAAGATTTGTAATCATTGTTCTGATGCTGTCTTCATCAGTTGTATTTTGATTAAAAAATTGACGCGCTGTTAAAAGTCCTTCCATCATAAATGAAGTTTCAACTAAATCGCCTCCGTCATCATAAGTGCTAAAAGGAATAACTTTACCTGTTGTTCCATTCATCCAATGAGGAAATGCGCCGTGAAATCGATCAGCTTTTGTTGAAAGAAAAGTTAAAATCTTCAATATTCTTTGTACACCTTGATCTCTTGAAATAAAACCGCGCTCTATTCCGACTAAAATTGCCATCACGCCAAAACCAGAACCGCCGATTGTAACCGTTTCTCCTGATCCAAATCTTTCCCTCGCTAATCCAGAAACCGGATGAGCATAATCCCAAAAATATCTGAATGTCGCTTCTTCAACCATTGTTAGATAATCATCATCAGTCATTGAATGAGTAAATGCTGTAACAGTTGTACTTTTACCAGATTCATTATAATTAGAATCGAACGCTGAAACTGCATAAGTTGCCGTATCACCTTGAGCACTTAAAAAATCATCAAAAATTCTTACATCAGGAGAAGCAATTCCAATTCTTTTATAAGTTGTATCTTGAAGTTTATAAATATAATATCCGATAATATTCGATTCCGGATTTGCATTCCAGGTAATATCAATATGAAGTTCATATCCGCTAGCGGCAACTCCTGTTGGAACAGAAACTTGTCCAAAATTAATTTTAGATAATGATAGAAGAATTACAATTATTGAAAGTTTTTTTTTCACTTTTAATTAATCTTTCTTCATAGTTTAAAAATTTCATCGATATTTGGAGCAATAGAAAAGATGAAACTGTTTGTTGATAATATTTTCTCAGTTTCTTTTTCGATCAATTCCAGGTTCATTTTATGTTGGCCGATTTTTAATTCAACTGGAATATAAAAATTTATATCTTCATGTTTAATAAATAACATTTCATTTTCTTTGACTGATAAATTTTCAATTTGCCCAATCAATTTTTCTTTAATTGAAAACTTTAGGAAACAATTATTAAATTTTTTATATAGGTCATTTATTATATAAAGATCAAGTAGAATTTTTTTTCCGGCGAAATATTGATCTTGCCAAAGATTAATTGAAACATAAACAGGCTGATAACATTCTCTCAAAGTATGATACGCTTTTTTCTTTTCGCCGAAATAATCAACGACTGACCAGGTAATTGAAGGCCAGCAATCGATCAGCATGAATTGAAAAATCCCGATTATGCCGTTGAATCTTTTTCTACGATAAAAATTTATTGCGGTT
>DAIEML010000015.1 GCA_027349615.1 Ignavibacteriales bacterium
GAGAATCCGTTGAGTTAAGAACTCTAACAACTCTTGCACCTTGTTTATAATTTGCACCGAGGAACAACGGATCACGAACAAGTATTAAATCTATTTCCTGGCTTATTGCGCTTAAAAGCGGAACAGCAATCAATTCAACAAGAATATGTTCCATCAATACATTTCCATATAATGTCTTTTGAAAATTTGTAGGTTTAATTGGAGCGGTTACTCTGAATTCTAAAGGTTTAGTATCGGAATCAGTTACAAGAATCGCTCCCATTATTCCTTCATTGTTATCAAGAGAAAAGGTTTCTAAGAAAGCTATTTTAGATAATGCCATTTTGTTCTCCTAAATAATTAAAATTTTTTTCTGAATTACTCAATCAAAATGATGATCAAATAAGAAAATAATTTTGATTGGTAAATATTTCTGAAGAATTTTAGCATCAAGCAATTAGCAAAAACAACCCCTTATTTTGAAAAGCCGCTCAACCTCGAATGAAAGAGATTTAAGTGAAGGATAATTCTAGACAACTAATACAAATTAACTTTATTTAAACTAATATTGCAAGTGTTATTTTTCGATTGAAATCCTTGTTAATTGATGAAGAATTACTGCGGAAGCACTAGCTACATTAAGAGATTCAGCGTTACCGATTTTGGGTATTGTAACTTTTTTCTGAGAAATAGATTTAATATTTTCTGAAGGCCCATTTGCTTCATTTGAAAAAACTACAATTGTTTTACCATAGGCAGAATATTCTGCAATATTTTGTCCTTTAGTATCAGTATAAATTATGTCATATTCCGCTGATTTTAATTTATTGAAAACTAACTCAAAATCTATTTTATCAAAAATATTTAAATGAAAGATTGAACCCATGCTGGATCGGATTGCTTTAGGATTATAAGGATCTGCGCAATGATTTATTAAAACTAATTCTCTAATTCCAAACCAATCGCAATTTCTGATAATTGTGCCCAGATTTCCCGGATCTGAAATATTATCAAGGCAAACAACTAAATCGGATTCTATTTTTCTTTTTAAATCAAGTTTACCAAAGACAGCGGCTATTCCTTGTGGATTAACAGTATCTATTAATTTTAGAAAATCGGAATTCGGAATAATCTCAAATCTAATTTTTTCTTTTTGAAAATCTGAAATTATTTTTTTGTTTTCTTCATTAAATTGTTTTGAAACAAAAATAATTTCACATTCAAATTCAGATAATAAACCTTCATTGACTATCTTAATTCCTTCTACTAAAAATTTATTTTCTGTATCCCGAAATTTTTTTCTAAGCAAAGAGGAATAATATTTAACTTCATTCTTGGAAAGCATTAAATCAGATTATTATAATTTTCTTTTTTATTTGTATTTTGATTTTTACTTAGGTTTATCAAATAATCCCAAGAATAAATACCAGTATTGTGCCCATCCTTCCAAGAAATTTGAATTGCGTATTCACCAACTGGAGAAATGTTTTGGATTTTATATTGATCAGGATGATTTAAAGTAGGTTTAGCGGGGCGATAAGTTTTTAATAGAACCGTTTCACCCTTACAACTTGCGCAAGGGCATTCATTACGCAAATATTTTATATCTATTACACTTTCGTTTTCATCGTTCCAAATAATTTTCAATTTAGATTTATCAATAATCTTAATTTGTTTTGGTATCATTTTGCGTTTTTACTATTCATAATTACAGAGCAATTTTAAACAAAAATTAAGTTGGTTCCAATTTTGCAGAAATAATTTATTATTACGAAACAATATTATTTGAATAATTTGCACAGAAAAATAAAAAATATTAGTTTTGCTACGGAAATTTGTTAATACAATTCAAACATTTTTCTAAATAATTAATAAAAATGCTGGCATAGCTCAGCTGGTAGAGCAGCTGATTTGTAATCAGCAGGTCGTTGGTTCGAATCCGACTGCCAGCTCAAAAACCTCGTAGATATACTGTCTTCGAGGTTTTTTATTATTATTAATTTTGATATCCTCACATATTTGCCAACATTTGATTTATTTAATTTTTTGTAGTTTCATGAAAGGTATTTCAAATTGATAATAACTACTAAACTTTATCCTAGAAATTATATATAAGCTTTAGTTACTTTTTTGCAAAATCATGTTATGCAAAATATTTAAAGCGTAAGTCAGTTATGGATATCCTAAAAGTTTATAGTCGAGGAATTCAAATTTGGAATTCTATCCACCCTAAAATTTAATTCAAAAGCACTATTGTAATTAGGAAGTGAATTTGATTTTCGGATATAATTTATAACTTATTCCAATTCAACAATGCAATAATTTTTTCAACTTTTGATTGTTCTGCTCGCCAAAGTAAATAAAATAAAAGTCTATAGATAGTATTTGGTTTTCCGGAATTAATGAAATTAGATAAATCAAGTTTATCTTTTTTCTTTAAAAGAATATTTACAGATTCGAATAATCCTCGTTGATTACTCTTGGTAACTACATTATATTTTTTTTGCCGAGCTAATTTCTTTATTGTAAGAGAACAGTTTGCTGGGGAATAGCTATTATCCGCTAAATTAAGCATTGAAATATCTTCATCCGAATCACCAATTGCTACAACTATTCCATCATTGTGCTTAACATAATTCTTAAATTTTAAAAGCGCATTTCCTTTGCTAGTTTCTTTTCCAACAAAATAAGTATCAGCGCTTCTATTAATTATTTTGATTTTATCAAGATGTAAAATATTTAACAAATCGTTTGATTCTTTTTCATTCAGTCCTTTAGTGCCAAATTTTGAAAACCGATAAGCCCTGATCGAATATTTATAATCTCCATCTAAAAATACTCCGCTGATATTTTTTAAAGCTTCTCTCAATGCAGCTAATTGAAAATAAACTCCTTCATCAATTAAAGGTAATTCTTTCATTGCAATATTATCACAAATTACGCTACCATATTCTGCAATTCCTCCTTCAAATTTATAAGTTGAACAATAATTTTGAACATGTTCAATACTTCTTCCCGTATTTAATATTATTGAATATGAATTAGCTTTCAATAAAGCTATTGATGCTAAGCCGCTTAATGTAGTATGCGGAAATCCAAAAATTTCGTTATCAAATACTCCGTCTAAATCTAAGAAGAAAAGTTTTCGTTTGAAGACTGGTATCATCTCAGTTTTTAAAATTCTAGAACAAAATTGATTCATTTTATAAATTAAAAAATTTCTGCTTTTCAAATATCGCTGATTCAACTCCACAACATTCGTATTTGAATTATTTTCTAATAATTTTTCTTCGGATTTGTTTTTTACAATTGAAGCATAAAGTAATTTATAAATAATGATTCGATCATAAATAGTTTCATCTCCACATTCACTAATATAGTTTGCAATAAATTTTTCTTCCTCAGTTTCGGAAAAATTAAATTCAAATATTGCGGCAGCTAAATCATAAGCTGGATCAACAACATCGAGTTCGGGTGCACCAAAATTGTGTTGCTCAAAATCTGATTTTATAATCCCATTACTTGTAACAATCCACTCATCTGGAATCATTTTCCCATCAATTAAGGTTGGAATAGTCTTTATGTTTTTTTTGAGCTCTTTCCTAAGTATTTTATATTTTAAATATCCGGCACGCACGCCGTAAGCTCTACGAAGGATACTTAAAATTTCGAGCCAACCCCAACTAATATTTGGAATATTAAATAAAGGATCTTCATTTAATGAAAGCTTTTGAACACGCTTTGCGATATAAGAGGAAATTTTTTCAATATATTTATCAGAAATTATTTGATGATCTAAATGTCTCCCTTCAATCCATTCAGAAAATAAAATACCATTTCTGAGCCCAATTATTTTAGGAACAAAGTTCTGAAGTCTGATACCAGTTAAATATGCATGATAACCAAGCCAGCCCCAACCAACACTTTTACTAATAATTCTTTGCTTATTGATTTGATGAATTTGATTTTGAGAATATATTTCAAAAAGTTTTTTCAGCTTTACTTGAAAGCTATCCGAATAATGATTTTCAAAATTCTGATTAAGTAAATCAACAAAAGTATTTTTTCTAATTTTAATATTACTCCACTCTTCATCTGATAAATATTCATTCAGCAATTGTTCAATAGAGATTGAGTTAAGAAAATTATTTTTATAAAGTTCATGATGAAGTAAAGTTAAAATTTTTACATCTTTTGAATTCGATATATTAACATTGAGTTTAAATGGATGAATTGGTGCAAGAATAGTTATGCTTTTATCTATTACGCCAAACTTTTTAATAATATTTTGAACTAGACGAAAGCTGTTGCCGGTGTTTGAATAATCGTCAACTAAAATAATGTTCGTATTTTTTGATATATGTTTTTTAAAGTAACTTTTTTCTTTTCTGTTCAATCCTTTTTTAGGCCTGATGGTTATCCAAAATGTTTTTTTATATCCGCATTGTTCAAGATAAACTTTTATAAGAGGAGCAAAGTAAGAACCTGCTGTTCTTGGGCCGATTACAATAATCTTTTTATCCTTGTCAATTTCGCTTTTAATAAATTTATTTGCCAGAGAAATAACATCATGGTGAGTTAAGTCTTGACAGCGAAATCCTTCATTCAACTTCATCCTCCGATTTAAAAGTTCAGTGGGCAAGAGGATATTTCTAATATTTAAAAACTTTGTTTTAAGTTCATTTATTTCTTTAAATTTTATATCGTCTTTTGATAAAAGGATTTTGCAAAATTCTTCAACTAAATCTCGCCATTTCTTCTCCCATTTATTAACTAATTTTATTTTTCTATAAGAAATAATTGAATAAGGCAGATTTATAAGACTATGGAAGAAATTTTTATACGTTCTAAATTTAGAATATTTATCAATTAAAGATCTAATATCAAATGGTTTCCACGAAATAAAATCATTTACGATACAAGATATTGCACTGGCAAAAAGATACAAATTAATCAAGCTTTCTTCGCGCTGCCATTTTATTGATAATGTATGATATCTTTCAAGTTCCTCAAGTAAATGATTAAAAAGATCTTTTAAGGTTAGGAAGGGATTTATACACCAATCATATTTAGAATAAAATTCATTTTCAATTTGATGTATTTTATTTTCTGAAATTAATTTCTGTTCTAGCATAACTGATTAATAAAAAAGCAAAAAATATTTTTAATTTGGATAAGAGCTTACTAATTAAATGACCTAAAAATATTTCTATTTTGATACTTAATTCATTAGTGTTTCTGATTTAGATTCTCTAGTTGTTCTTATCCAAAGATTTGTATGCCCCTTCTTTGCTAACTTAAAGTATAAAAGAAATTTCCAAATAATAAATTTTGGCGCTTTGAGTAAAGCTTTATAAGCATCCGCATCTGCATGCGCAATATATAAACCTCCAAAAACATAAAATATTTGAAACATTAATAAGAAAGCCCAAAGCTCAAGAAGGAAAATATTTTTCTCAAAGCTAATAAGGAATAAAAAACAATTAAGCAAACTCATTAATAATGTAAATGAAAACAAATTTACAAATGCAGGTAAAATGAGATCAATAAAAGCATCAAAAAGTTTTAGCGATCTTTTCTTTATCGAATTAAAAAATAATTTCCCGCTGTATTTAATTAATATTGGAAATCTTCCAATTTCCCATCGCGCTCTTTGTGACTCTGCATTCGATGAATTAGCAGGCATTATTGCTTTTACCTTAGCTTCTGGTGCAAAAATAATCGAAATGTCTTTCATTAAAAGCCTTAAGGCAAATTCAAGATCTTCAGTCTGAGAGAAAGCATCCCATGGATTTTTATCAAGCACATCAGTTGTAAAACACATTCCATTTCCTCTTAGCCCAGCAGAGCATTTAATAACTTTTTTGCCTAGTGGTTTTGTAAAATTATATAGCAGCAAACCGACTCTTGTAATTTCTGAGCTCCATGAATTTTTTTGCTGTTCAACTAAATCTGAGCATTGAATTGCTTTTGCACCAGAGTTTAAATATAAATTTAATATTTGAAGTAAATTTTTTGACGCAATTGTGTCGGCATCCATAATAAAAAAAGCATCGTATTTTTTAGGGCTTAATAACAAAAAGTCGAAACACCATTTTAATGCATGACCTTTCCCAATTAAATTATTATTGCTGCGTTCCAAAACTTGAGCGCCCATATTGGCTGCTATAATTGAAGTCTTGTCCGTACAATTATCTGCAATAACATAAGTATCAAAATATTGGTCGGAATAAGCAATATTAAAAATACTTTTTAAGGTTTGTGAAATAATTAATTCTTCATTATGTGCTGGAATTATAACAGCAAAACGATTTAACTTTTTTGTATCAAAATTTAAATTCGATTTGTAGAAAAAAGCCAGGATAGCCAAAATTAAATTATATAGCGTGAAGACAGAAACTAAAATCAAAAAAGGAATTTGCACGAAAATCATATTTAAGCCTTAATTTATATTTAAATATTTTTCAGTTCATTGGGCTTCATTGCTTGCTTTTGAATCTGCTAAAAATGAAGCTACAAAAACAAGTGGAGCAGTATAATTTATTGCTGGTTCATTCACATAATAATTTTTTTCATTATCTTCATAACAAGCGCCGGGAAAATTAGAAATAATATTTCCGTTTAACCTTGAAAATTTATTTGGTCCTCCCACTACCATTCCCGGCACAGGATTTCCAGGCGTTAGAAGCATAGAAAATTGATGGTATGGATAAATTACAGAATTATATCCTACACCAGTTACAAAAGAAATTCCAAAAGTATTTCTTCCCAATAAATAATGAAGTTGGTCAAGTGCACAATTCAAGTATTTTATTTGATTTGTAAATTGATATGCATTGATTAGATCAAATGCATATCCTAAATCAATACTATTTGAACCCCAATAATATTCATCTGGACTTAATGCACATCTGTATCCACTAGATTCAACTTTTGTTAGTAAATTATTTGCATAAGTTTTTAAATTTGTTAAAATATTTTCTCTTATATCTGTAGTTAAAGTTGAAGGAGTAATATTTAAGAATGAATAAAGAGCGAAATTAGCTGTGTTTTGCCAACTGATTGTCTCATTTGGACCACCCACTTTTTTATAATTAAGAGCAAAATATTTTATATATTTATCTGAACCAGTAACTCGATAAAGCTCAATTGCGGCCCATAATCTTTCATCCAAGTCATTAGGATCATTATATTCGCCACCAACTACGCCATCAGGATTTTTAAATCCGCCTTCTGGAATATTATAAGGATGCAACGCTAAAAATTTCCAAGCGCTGATGGAAGATTGTAATAATTTCATTGAATATTGCTTATTGAATTTTTCAAAAATTCTTGCACCTAATGCAAAGACAGCGGCGGCATCGGCGGTTGATTGACTACTTATGCCAAAAATAAATTGTTGATCTGTTTCTTCATTTGGCAAATGTTCTCCAGTCCAAACCTTAATTGAAACTTTATGGTAGACTGCACCATCATTCCTTTGCATTTTCAAAAGCCAGTTTAATCCCCATTTAGCTTCATCAAGTATATCAGGTATTGAATTATTCGATTCAGGAATATTCAATTGATGATCAGTAAAAAAACTTGGATTATATTCGTATGCATATAGCATGAATGCAATGCTAACTGCGGTAGTCGGAACAAACTTGTTATAATCTCCAGCATCATGCCATCCGCCGGTTACATTTTTTTGAAGCGCTGGGTTATCAAAAAAAACTGCGTTTTCGGTATGACAAGCCGGATGCTTCCAAATTGTGCCATTATTAATTTCAATTCCACAACGCTGGTAATAAAAGCTTTGAAGGGCATTGACCGCTAAATTGTTATAAACATCATTCCCAATTTTAAAAGGATGTGAAACTGCAGATAAGTTTGGAAGAAAAATATAATATTCACCTGGTTGAACTAATTTTGTAAAATTAATATCGAAAACAGTATCACTTGTTGCTAAATCTATCATTCCAATTTTATCAGCTTTACCTTCGAAAATAATTTTATTAGTATTTACTTGCTTTATCTGAAATGGTCCCGGGTTTTCATTTTTTATAAAAGTAATTTTGAAATCATTTGGTCGATAACCTAACTGGTCAATTAAGAATTTGCTTTGGTTGGAATTAGAACCATGACTAATTGTTGTCCTTAAAAATGCACCCATCATTAAAAAAAGAGTAACTTTATTTCTTACAAGAAAAACAATAAGAGTTTTAATACTATGAAGGTTCATATTATAACTCAGAATTTCTATTTATAAAAGAAGATTCTAAAATATATTTTTGTCTTATATTCAATATATCTCTGACTAACCAAAACAGCATAGCTGGTCTTTTATTAGCATTTTTAATATTATATGGTAAGTATGGCTCCCCATAAGCAATATAAATTCCGTATTTAGCTTTAAATGATTTCGCCAACTCGATTCCGTTAAGAGGTAATGAAAAAAACTGCTCAAGTTCAAAATTGTTTTTCCCGTTCTCTAAAATGTTTAAAGCTTCTTGTGCAAGTTTGTAGTCATGAGTTGCTACAACTATTAATGGAGCTTTTTCAGAAATATTTTTTAATATGTTTATATAATTATTCTTTGCATTAATTTTTAAATGATCAATATCCGGCCATTGCCCTTTAACAATTCTAACTGGTATTTGCAATTTGATAATTTCTTTAACATCAATTAAACTGCGGCCCCACCGAGATGCAATTGTATAACCGACATTATTATAAATTGATTTTGCTTCACGGAGAAATTTTATTGACTTATCTGCAATATCCGGGGATAGAGAATCAAAATGAATCCGAATATTTTTTAATGATGCCTTTTCTGCAATTCGCTCGAATAAAGTTAATTTAAAATTTATCGCAGAAGGTTTGATAGAAACATATGAATTAAATCCTTCAACGATAATTGCATTAACAATTTCATAATATCTGTTGGCATTTGATTCATAGGTTTCTTTCTCACTTGTCCAAGCTGAGATTGTTGCGAACCAGTTTTTTTGATTTGCCCATCTGCAAACTTTTAAAGCATCGTTTAGTGATGAACCGGCAATATGCTTCTTCGCAAAATATTTAATGATACTGTTACTTAGCATTTGATAAAATTATTTTTTTAGAAATAAAAAAATGTGCTCGTTTATAAAATGAATTTGAAAACTCTTTCATTAAGTCAAAGGATTTGCTGAATGAAGTTGGATAAATTTTATATGTAATTAATTCACGATGTAGGCTTGTCCAAATGTGTAGCCAGGGTTCATCACTGCCAAGTAATTCAACAGCTTCCAATTTATTTTCGAATGCATAACGAATTACATAATTCATTAACAAAATACCCGGCGAACATTTAGACCAATTTTCATTATAACCGATTTTTAAAGACCAAAATCTTTTTGCATATTCTAGTCCAATTTGAACTGCAATTGCTTCACCATTTAGCCGTAAAAAGGCTAATCTAAGTAAACCAAGTTCAGTTGAATCTTTAGAGTAACTACGAAAAAATTGTCCTAAATTTGAATTTAATTTCATTGCGGATCCAATACGGCTTTTCCATCCTGAAGCTTCAACACTAAAAATTTCATCAAGATAAGAATCAACATTTTCCTTTGTCGGGCAAAATATTTCAAACTCTACTTTCCCAAGTTCAGAGGCAATTTTATATAATCTTTTCAGGCTTGATCTTCTGCTGGATGAAATATTTTTCTGAAATTCTTCCCAACTTTCCGTAATAGAAAGGTAGGGAATTAGTTCATTTCGCTTGAATGTATAAGCATTGTATTTTTTTAAAATAGAAAAAATTGCAGAAGCTTCAGATGATATTAATCTTATACCTTTTAGGTAAATTGGAATTTCAGATTTTATAATTTCATCAAGAAGTTCAACTAAAGATTCTTCGTTTTTGTAAAGAAATCCACCCGGCTCTTTATGAATTGAGGTACCAATAATTTCTAATTTTTCAGTAACGTAATTTTTTATCAAAACGAGCGGTGCAATGGCTTTTATTTCATTTTTATTATCGCGAAGCAAAAAAATATTTAACTTAGCTGGAGGACAAAAAATAGTTGCACAATTAAATAGCCATTCAAATCTTAGAAGCGGCATCTTAAAATTATCTGCCAAAGAGTTGCATTCATCTTTGATAGAATAAAAATCATTAATATTATTAATTATTTGAATCATAATTCTGGAAAATTAATTTTCTATTTTTTGCTCGAAACTTTCGGATGTCTTTTTATAAATTCCAATATAAAATTCACCGGCGCTCGATATGATAGGGAGTTTAATTTTATTAAATAAAAATTCTATTCTATTTTCTAATCCTATAATAAATTTTTCTGGAATCAACTTTATTCGTCTTAATATTTTGAAAGGATAACCATAAGTCATTGCTGAAATTTTATTAAATCCTTTTTGATTTAATACCTTATCTAACGATTTGGGATTATATAATCTGTAATTATGGGGTATTGAAACTTTTTTAAGAAACCAATTTGAAAGTATTTCCTTGTTTGATTTTTTATTCTTGTTTTCAGTCTCGAAAATATTACCCATAATATTTTTTAATTTATTTAAAGTAACATATCCTAAATTTGAAATTGCGAACATATTTTCCACACAAACTATAATTAAGCCATTTGAAATTGTAATTCTATTAATTTCTTCTATGGTTTTTTCTAATGAAGTAACATATTGAAGCAAACCAACACAAAAAACAATATTGAAAGATTGATTGGATAAAGGAAGCATAGAAGCGTCGGCACACAAAAGACTTATTATTTTATTTCTATTTGCAAAATTACTTTTACAGGTTTTTAACATTTCAGAACTTAAGTCGATACCATAAACAGTACAACCGCGGTTTAATAATTCCATTAAATATGCGCCTGGGCCGCAGCCAATATCAACAACTCTATCATGATTATAAATATTAATTTTATCCAGCATCTGCATGATATATTGCTTTCTGCGCCGCACTCCTAAAGCATGTGGTTCAGTACTTAGATTATAAATCTCCTTGTGCCAATATTTATTTTGATCGTAATATCTTTTTACTTGTAAAATTTGTTTGCTATCTACATCATAATTACTAAAATCATTTTTAAATGATTTAGAAAAGTTGAATTTATCTTTAATATTTAACGATGGAATAAGTTTTGAAATAATTCTTATGATGGTTTTTTGAGAGCTTCTTTTTAAGTGATTACCCCATACAAAAATTGATGGCATCATATCATTAAGATCAAAATATCCGGCTTCTTTAATTCCTTTGAATGAACTTATCCAATCTTTTAATTTTAATTTTTTATCCTTAAAGTAAAAGTAACTCGAAAGCAAATCTTTATCTTCAACAATCCACTTTCTTTCTTCCAAAGGCTTAGAAAGGAAAACTGATTGACCAGTCATGTCTAAATACATCGCACGTGCAGTATCTATTCCGTTAGCTCCAACAAAAAGTCTAAATGATGCACCGATTCGTGGATTCACATCAAGTATTTTGTACTTACCATCTCTTTTGTCGAAAACAAAGTCTATATCAACCGGACCTTGAAAGCCGATTTCATTTAAAAATTTATTCGAAAGATTAATTAACTCTTCATTCCACTTGCAAATTCCCAAAGAAGTCATCCCAGTATAAATTGGATTTTGCCGTAGTTTTCTTCCAGTGAAAGCAGCCAAACAAGCGGATGAAGAATCAAAATATCCGTTAAAAATCCACATATGGTTTTTAGTATTAGGAATATATTCTTGAAACATTAAATTATTTTCTTCATGCGAATTCGATTTTTTAAAAAATTCAATTAACTGCGATTTATTGTTAACCAAAATCATTTTTTTGCCGGTTTTTTCTTCAAGTTTTCCTCCGTCAATTCCTTTCAAGAAAACCGGATAAGAAGTAACTTCACTAAAGCTCAAAACATCATCAATTGAATTAGGAAAAAATGAATGCGGAATCGGCATTCCATATTTTAAAGCTAAATAATACATCTCTTTTTTACTGCATAACTTTTGAGTTAGTTCAAACGGCATTACTGGAAATAAAAAATTATTCTTTAGCTTATCAGAATTTTTTGAGATGAATAATGCTGTTTCATCTGTTGTAGGAATAAGAATTGAGGGCTTACCAATTTTTAAACTTAATTGTGTAAGGAATTCGATTGAATCGAATTCATTTTTTTTATTAAAGTTCCAAACAAAATTATTTTTACAATATTTGGATAAAGAAGCTGGTGATATTTTTTTATCATCAACTCCACAAATATTAATACCTAATTTCCCTAAACTTCTCGTGATGCCTAAACTTCCATAATGTTCAAGCTTCAAAACAACTGCATGAATTGATGAATCAATTTTTTCCCAAGAATATGAATTATCAATGTCCATACAAAAAGCTGGAATATTATCTGCATGAATTTGCACTGAATAATTTTTTAACTCAATCACTTTATACTCCTAGTTTTCTTGGCGTATCATTCAATTGAAACAATATCGGTTTATTAAACATCAATTTCTGTTTCTCTCACTTCTTTTTTTCTTGTTTTAAGGTTAATGTGCTTTTCTTTTAGCTTACTAGGGTTTTTTTGTTCATCATTAAATTTTGATGCTTTAGGCTTCCATTCACGATCATAAGAATGTTTAAATAAAAGTGATTTTAACCTTCCAAAACAAAATTTAATGTAAAATGATAGAAATGTTTTTAATCCGTATTGTTTAATGTGAAGATTAATAATAGATTTTTCGAATCTCAACCTATGCATTACTGAATTTCTATTTTTGATTATAATGAAAGAAATATTTTTAATTATTCCGGATGTAGCTGAGCTCTTTATTATTGCCCTGTAATTGTGGCTGACTGAAGTAGAAATTTCTGATTTATATTCTTCAGCACCTCTTAAAAAATCAACAGTTTGCATTCCTTTATCAATTGCAAAATCAATCATTGATAAAATCAAAATCATTCCAGGTCTAATTGCCGCAGACGATTGGGAATTATCAAAGCCGCTTAAATAATCATAAACTGAATTATTAAAATTAAAACCGAGCCTTGCTGCAATTATCTTATTGTTTTGTTTTAAAACCTTAAACCAAAGCCAGCCTTTTTCAATAAATTTCTTACACACTTGGTCTTGAAATTTTCCAAATCTCTCATCGGAAAATAAACCTAGATAACCAAGCTCATTCCATCTTTTTTGATGAAGTTGTTTAAGGTGCTGAAAAGCTGACTGAAAATTGAAACCAAAAACATCTTCAATAATACATATTGAATCTTCGTTTGTTTGTTTTAAAGATTGACGCAGCCTTCGCCTGGTATTTGATTTCACCATTTGCAAATACAAATCAAGAGAAGCAGGAACTTTTAACTTTGGGCAAATATCAGTCAAAAACATTTTTATATAAAAATCATTTTTCCCGAGGAGAGGAATAACATAATTATAGATAAAACTTTCCTGAGAAATATTTTGGAAATCAATTTCATCAAATAGATTGTTAAACTCTTTTAAATACGCAGTTACTGAATAAGCTGTTTGAGACTGATATGATTTGTCGCTGATAATATCAAGGTAATCACTAAGTCCGTCTTCTTCAATTGCATTTGAACTTGATTCGCCCAAATTAAGTCCGCATCCGATTAATCTTAGTCTTTGAAATATTCGAAAATTTTTGATTGAATAATTTTGAATAAAGAAAGGAGCAATTCCGATTAACTTGCCGGACAAGTAAATCAGAATTATGTGAAGTGTATATTGATTATCTGAAGCAAAATATTTCCACCAATAAAACTGCCATTCAAATGTTTGATAAATTGAAGAAGAAGATTTTAATACTAATTCATTCCATTCATCGTGTAAGGTAGAAAAATCTTTTTCATTGGTAATGATTTTTAACGATAGTTCTGGAAATAAACCGCTTTTTGCTGTTACCGTTGTGGCTGTCCATTCATCATTCAAAATGTAATATTTATGTCCTTCTCTTTTCATATTATTAGTGTAATTCATGAACTTCGCTATTAACATTAACTTTTGCAGATTTTATTTTTTTTGTATTGGTATTATTAGCAATTGTTACATTCTTAGTTGAAGGTACATTTTCTGAAAATTTGCTTTTCAACTTTTTAAGCATATTGGGGAAGTAATGTTTTGTAAAACCTTTAACTCCATAATTTGAAAATTGAACTTTGATAACATGTGCTTCTTTTATTAAATGATACTTAAGCTGATATAAAAATATAATTGATATGAACATTGCATATCTAACATTAAAATTGAAGACAGGATTTTCAATTGAGATTTTATAAATCCAATGCCATTCAGTTGCAATTTCAAACTTATAAGGCTCACCGCCACGAAGAAAATCTACTACCTTTGATTTGTTGTCAATTGCTTCTTCGATTAGAAGAAGAAGCAATGCTCTTCCTGGGCGATACTTAGCAGATTGAGATCTATCATCAAAAGCTTTTAAATAATCATAAATATAATTTTTGTATTGAAATGCGCACTCAACGGCAACGCAATTGCCATTATTATATGCCGATGTAAAATGAAGCAAACCATTTTGAAGAAATTCTGAAACAGCTTCTTGAAGAAATTTTTTATATCTGCTATCAACAAATGCACCTGGTAATCCTTGCGCATTCCATCTCTGTTGATGAAGCCGAACAAAGTTTTCAAATTCGTGTCCGAGATCTTGTGTCGATTGTACTTTTTTAATGCGAAATAATGAGGGATCGTTTATATCTCTTCGTATCTTGCTTAGCTGGGTCCTTATTTTTGAACTTAGGCATTTCATATAATCAGCTAAAGTACTTGGCACAAGTATTCTCGGACAAATATCACTTTTAGAAATTTTATGATTCCATTTATGGCTATTAATAATTGGAAGTAAATATTTAAAAACATTAGAATCGTTTGAAATTTCATCGAATTGAATTGCGTGGTAAATTTTAGGGTTGTTAAAAAAAAAGTTAAATAGATTTTCAGCTATTAAATTTTCAAACCCCGGAAGAATTATTAGATCAAGATAATCACTTGCGCCATAATCAAAAGCTGATTTGTTCTTTAGATCAACTTCTACGCTAGCACCAATGAATTTGATTCTTCGGAAAATAACTAATTTATTAATTTTAAAAGTATCAATGAAGAATGGGCAAATTCCTACCAGTTTATTTTGAATATAAAATAGTAGAATAAAAAGTTGTTTATTCTGGCCATAATATTTCCACCAAATCCTCTGCCACTCAAAAGTTTGAAAAATGTGTGAGTTGGAATTCATGCACAACTCATTCCATTCTTTTTTTAAATTATCAAATTCAGCTTCAGTATAAACTATTTTAATTGAAACTGAATTTCCAAGTAGCGAGATATTCGGTAAGTCATTTAATTTAAATTTATTAATTACGGTCAAATTGTTTTCAATATTTTTTAATTGGCATACTTGTACAAATTTTCTTGATATATTTTTCTCAAAAGATGAACATGTTTTTATTAATTTTTCCAACTGTAAATGCGCAATGAATGGATGCACTGGAAATTCTATTATGTGTTTTGAAAGCTCTAAAGTTCTGGTTAAATGATTTTCGAAAGGGGATTCAGGCCAGCCAATACCGCTGCTTATTCCAGATCTAAGTAATTCAAGTTGAAGATTATCACGGCTTCCTCCATTTACTAAAACTGGAAAGCTGTATGGAGTCCAATTAATAGGCAAATCATTGTAAATAGGTTGAAGGAATGAAAATTTTTTTACCTCATTAAAAAGAAAAGCATAATTTTCTTTTCTCATTTTTAGATGCCATTCAATATTTGCTACTCTAGAATAATATTTCGAAAAGGTTGAAATATCTTTAAGGTTTATTTTTGTTTTTCTATTTTGATCAATAAATCCTTTTGAGGGAATTTTTGCGATTTGTAAAAAATCGTTTCCTCTTGTCAGGTTGAGATAAATATTTTTACTTCTTGATTGAATAAATTTTGAAAATGTATAAATGCTGTTTACTCTTTGAGAATATGAGGGTGAAAAAGACGTAAAATTTTTATTTATGACAAGATAGCCGCCATCCGAAGTAACCAACATTTTTCTTGTACTAAATATTGAAGCATCGCCAAAAGTTCCTAACGCTTTGCCATTTATGTTGCCACTTAAAACATGCGCACAATCTTCAATTAGTATAATATTATTTCTCTCTGATAAATCTCTTAATGATGAAATATCAGTTGGGTGGCCAAAATAATGTATTGCGAAAATTCCTTTTGTTTGTGAATCAATTAAACTTTCAATCTCTTTAATATCGAATTCACATTTCGAATTAATTTCATAAAATTTTGAAACATATCCGCATTCTTTTATTATTCGATGTAGTTTTGCCGGAATAAATGCCGGCATAATAATATTTGGCTTTTCAATATTTCCTTCGGTGTTTAGAAAGAGTAAAAGATCGACAAATGCATGGGTTGCATTCCCGTAAGAAAATATTTTATTACTTAATTGCTGTATATACTTTTCAAAGCTGCCAGCAGAATTATTTATTAACTGATTTTGCATTTAAATGTTCAATCTTAATTATGAAATTGTTGCATTAGGCAAACTCGTTTTTTTTACACTATATTTTCTTGTTGTATTTGCAATACTTTGCGATGTTTTTGATCCAACCCATTCATAATATTCATATGGAGTTAGAATTTTAAGTGCGAAAGCAAATGAGCTGGTAGTATTAGTAATTGTAATTCGTCTAATGTCAAACTTGTCTTCTCCAAATTTTGGTGGTCCAGTAAAAACACCGCAAGCTAATTTATAATCAGCATTATACACCATCATTTTAATTGTAGAATTAAGCGCGCCATAGGGGTATGAAAAGCTTATTACTTCAGAATTTAAAAGAGATTGAAGATTTATTTTTGAATTGTTGATTTCTAAAAAAGCGGTGTTTAACGGAACAGAATTCAATCTAGCATGAGTTAATGAATGGGATCCAATTTCAAATCCGGCTTCATGCATTTTCAATATTTGATCATTAGTTAATAAACTGGAAACTTCAATATCAAGATTTTGATCCCATAAATTCGTTTTTATTTTTCTATCACCGAGTACAAAGGCAACTGCATTCCAACCAAATTCTTTTAAAATAGGAAAAGCATATTTGTATACTTCAACATAACCGTCATCAAATGTAATAATCACCGGTTTTTTGGGAAGGTTAATGTCGCCATTCGAATAAAGTAAATAATCTTTAAATGTGATGGGTGTAAATCCCCAGCGGTCAAGGAGAATTAGATGTTTGTGAAATTGTTCAACGCTTAAATTAGTCCAATGTAATTCTGCTAATTTTTCATCTTCAACAAGTTTATGATACATTAAAACTTTTATACTGTGATTATTCAGAGAATTACTTTGGCTATTTTCTAAAGTATACATATTAGCTTGCCCTTTCTGAAAGTGCTTGAAAATTATTGGATGATTCTTTTCCAAATAACAGTGTTTGATAAACTTCTTCTAAGTTGTGTGTTATTGTTTCCCAAGAGTATTTAGATTGAATTAATTCATAACCATTTTTAATTAATTTATTTTTCAATTCGTGATTATTTAATAGTTCAATAGTTTTTTTAGCAAATATTTTCGGGTGATCTTCGATTAATACTGATTCTCCGTTCTTAACTTCTATTCCTTCGCAGCCAACACTTGTAGTTATTACAGGCATTTTCATTGATAAAGCTTCAAGTACCTTTAATCTTGTTCCTCCACCCATTCGAAGCGGTACAACATAAACATTTGACCGCCAGATATACGGACGTACATCGAAAACATATCCTGTTACAATGATGTTCTTGGAAGCTCTTTGTAAAAGTTTTTTGGATGGTTTATTTCCGACAATATAAATTTTAACCTCTGGAACTTCTTTAACTATCTCCGGGAAGATTTCATCAAGAAAATATTGAATGCCATCGTTATTGGGAACGTAACCCATCATTCCTGTAAAGACTAAAGAATTAGGTTCAGGATCAATTCTTGAAGGTTTAAAATATTTTACATCCACACCATTGGGTATAATAAATTTTGGGATGTCTGGAATTTCTTTGTCTAAAATATTATTATCTCTCTTGGATACGACATTAATTGAATCCATTTTTTTGCAAATATTTATTTCTTCTTCTTTAGTTTTTTTGAATTCACGGTAATAGTGTAATTTCCTAATAGGAGT
>DAIEML010000160.1 GCA_027349615.1 Ignavibacteriales bacterium
TGCAGTTAAATGTAAATAAAGATTGTTCCCCTTAAAACTATCTAATATATTATTGCCAAAATTTCCGAATAGATTAAAATTAGGAGAAATATTATTTGATGTTGAAATCGAATTTGATTTTAATGAAAGGCCTGGAGCAATCTTATTTAATATATTTGAATTACTATATCCAATAAAATGATTTTTATCGCTTGCTGAAAAATTTAATTTCGTTTGTCCGTTTAAGAATTTATCATTACATATTATAATTAAGCAAGAAATTATTATGAAATTTTTTAAATAAAATAGAATGATATTTCTAATTAAATTTTTATTTAACATTAAATGAAATTATAAATTAATTTATTACAACAAATAGGATTTATATATTATTGAATTATATAAAAAGATTTTAAAACAAAATAAAAAATGGATTTTCATTCTTCATTTTTTAAGACCGCTTATGTAAAAATATTATATAATTATTTAGAAAAATAAAAATGGCAATTATATTCACTATCCATTTTAGGTTGAAATAGTTATTTAAATGACAAAATTAAATGGGATTTAACATGAAAAAATCTTACTCTCACTTTAAGAAGTTTTCCCTTAATAAAATAAGTAAATAAAAATATTAAAGTTTTAGTTAGATAATTCTTTTAAACTTACTTAAAAAAAGAATTGTCAAATTATGACGAGTATCAATTCAAATTCTTGCATTAACAAAATGATGTGAGTAATAATTTGCTAGGTAATAGAGAAATCAAATGCAAAAAAAGAAAAAAATATTTTATGCAGTAATTGCGATATTTTTAATCGTATTTATAATCGCTGCTGTATTAAGAATAAAAAATAATGTTTCTGAATCAGCCAGGCGTCCAGCAGTAATTCCTGTTGTAAAATTAGGTCGAGTTTTTATTGGAGATATTACAAAGATTGAATCATTAACTGGAGATATTTTACCAATTCAGCAGGCAAATATTTTTTCAAAAGTAAGCGGAAATATTGAAAAGATCTATGTCGATATTGGAGATCATGTTAGTAAAGATCAATTACTCGCTTTAATTGATACAACAATTTATTCGCAGAATGCAAAACAGTTTCATGCTAATTTTGTTCAAGCTGTTGCAAATCTCGAAAATGCAAAATTAAATTATAATCGAAATAAAACTCTTCTATCACAAAATTTAATTTCTCAACAAGATCTTGATAATTCTAAAACTGCTTACGATGTTGCACTTGCGCAAGAAGAAGCAGCCCATGCAAGTTATTCAAATGCACTTACACAATTAAGTTATTGTAAAGTTACGGCTCCGTTCTCAGGATATATTACAAAGAGATTTCTCGATCCGGGAGCTTATGTAACTTCTTCCACAACATCTGCAAGCTCAACACTTTTTACTCTTATGGATGTAAATAATTTGAAAGCGATAATAAACTTGCCGGAAAAAGATGTTCCATTAATTCCTGAAGTTTCTGGTGTCCAAGTTATTGCAGATGCGCTTACAGGAAAAATATTTAATGCGAAATTAAAAAAAATAAGTGAAGCAGTTGACCTTTCGACAAGGACAATGGCAATAGAAGTAGATATTGAGAATTCGGGGAAACTTCTCAAACCGGGAATGTTTGCAACCATAAATATTTTTCTTGGAAAAAAATCTGGCGTGCCATTACTTCCCAATTATACTGTGTTAAATGATGAGAATGGAAATTATGTTTTCGTATTAAATTCGGATAACACTGTCTCTCAAACATATGTTCAAGTAGGCGTCCAACAAAATAGTTTGGATGAAATTATTTCAGGAGTAGATACTTCTCAAAAAATTGTTTTTGTCGGACAAACATTAATTAAAAATGGTTCTAAGGTTAAAATAGCAAAGTAAATTTATGTGGCTTACTCGTCTCGCACTTAAATATCCCATTTCCACTATGATGGCGGCAATTGCAATCTTCGTGTTGGGATTAGTTTCATTTATGCAACTGCCAATTGATATGCTTCCGGATATTCAAATTCCAGTTGTTAGCGTAATTTCTTATTATAACGGCGCGAGCCCGATCGACATGGAGAAAAGTGTTACTGTCCCAATTGAGCGTGCAGTTAGTTCAACTAATGATGTTAGCTATGTTCAATCCTCAACTCGTGAAGGCATTTCTCAAGTCCGTGTAAATTTGAATTGGGAAACTAACACTGATGTTGCGATGATAGACGTTTTGCAAAAGGTAAACCGGGTGTTAAATCTTCTTCCAACTGCAGTATCGCAGCCATTGGTCTTAAGGTTTGATATTACAAATGTTCCCGTATGTACGGTTGCTTTGAATGGAAACTTGGATCAAAGAGCTCTTTACGATTTGGCTTACAATGTAATTGAACCGCAGTTAGAGCACATTGATGGCGTAGCAAGTGCTCAAGTAGTTGGTGGCAAAATCAGAGAGATTCATATAAATATAGATAGAAACAGGCTTGAAGCACTTAACGTTTCTCTTCAAGAAGTTTTCAATGCAATTGCTTCTTCTAATTTAATTGTTCCTTCAGGAGATTTAAAATCTGGCGTCTATGATTATTCATTAAAAACAGAAAGTGAATTTAATGTAGTTGAACCCATTGGGAATGTTGTAATAAAAACAGTCAACGGAGTCCCTATAAGAATTCGTGATCTTGCATCAGTTGAGGATTCTTATCAAGAACAAACAGAAATAGTTAGAAACAACGGCAAACCAGGTGTTATTCTTAGAGTACAAAAAGCTTCTGGTGCAAGCACAGTCGCGGTTGTTGATGCTGTTGTGAAGGCATTGAAAAATTTAAGAGAAGTACCGAAATCAGTTAAAGCTTCACTTGCGCTTGACCAAAGTCTTTATATAAGGCAGTCTATTTCAGGTCTTAAGCAAGAAGCTATTTTAGGTGCTTTGCTGGCAACTTTAGTTATTCTTTTGTTTTTACGAAATTCAAAAAGTGCAGTTATTATTTTTCTTGCTATTCCATTATCGATTCTTGTAACGTTTATCTTTTTTAGATTCAGTGGAACGACTTTGAATATTATGACGTTCGGAGGGCTTGCACTTGGAATAGGCAGACTGGTTGATGATTCAATTGTAGAACTTGAAGCAATAACACGCCACTACGGTATTATGAAGCACCAAAAAGTTAATAAAATGCAAGCCACTTTGGATGCTGCCCTAGAAGTTGCTTCACCGATTTTCATTTCAACTGTAACAACCGTAATTGTTTTTCTTCCGGTAATTTTCTTAACTGGGATAGCAAAGCTTTTATTTATTCCTTTAGTTTTAACAATTACAGTAGCCTTATTCTCCTCTTTTTTTGTTTCTAGAACAGTTACACCTTTGATGTGTTACAAATATTTGGACGCTGAACGTGAACCTAATACTGAATCAAAAAAGTGGTCGCATCGAATTCAAATAAAGACGAAAAATTTTTTCGACCGGATTGATAATTCATATCAAAATGCCTTGGCTTATGCGCTTAAACATAGAAAAACTATAATTTTTAGTATTGTTGGTTTCGCTGCACTTTCATTTTTTATATTCAAATTTATCGGAACAGAATTTTTTCCGGATGCGGATGAAGGCCAATTTAGTATTTCTATAAGACTGCCGGTCGGAACTAGAATTGAAGAAACAACAAAGTTTGTTGAGAGTGTAGAGAATATGATAAAGAAAAATGTTCCCGAGGCTCAAACTATAATTTCTGATATTGGAGTTCCATCTGCGCGTGGAGGAAATTTATTTGGGAGTAACTCTGGCAGCCATGCTGCAAGTGTAAGTGTAACTTTAATTCCAAGTGACAAAAGAGAACGTTCTGTATTCGATATAATAAAAGCTCTTCGCCCTAAATTGATGAGTCTTCCGGGAGCGCAAATTTTTATGAACACTGGCGGATTTCTTCATTTCCTCCTGAACTTCGGTTCATCTGCACCAATTGATGTTATAATAAGCGGTGAAGATTTTAATACTTCAAACAAGCTTGCTCAAGAAGTTTCTGATGCAGTTAAATCAACTTCTGGTGCAACAGATGTCCAAATTTCCAGAGAGTTAAATTTGCCTGAACTTAGAGTGGTTATCGATAGAGAAAAAGCAGGAGCACTTGGTGTAAACGTACAGCAAATATCAAACACTATTGCAACAGCCATTAGCGGATCTGTTGCTTCAATATATACTGATCCTGCTAGCGGTAATCAGTACAATATTTTGGTAAGGTTAAATGAAGATTATAGAAATAATGTTGATGATATTAAAAATTTAACTGTCCAAAATTCACAAGGGCAATTAATACAACTTGGTAATATTGTTACAGTAATTAAAGATAAAGCGCCGATTCAAATAGATAGACGTTATCAACAAAGAATAGTGGAAGTTACTGCTAATGTGAGCGGCCGTGATTTAGGAAGCGTTGCTAGCGATATTAGAACAAAATTAGAAGGAATAAAAGTACCTTCGGGATTTCAGATTCAGCAGAGCGGAAATGTTGAGCAGCAGCAGCAAGTCTTCGGAAACCTTGCACTTGCATTGTTGTTGGCAATCGTACTTGTTTATATGGTGATGGCTTCACAATTCCAATCTCTAATCGATCCGTTCCTAATAATGTTTACTGTTCCGCTTGGAATGGTTGGAGTTGTCTGGGCTTTATTCTTAACAAACACAACCCTTTCTGTAACTTCATTTGAAGGTGTAATTGTTATGATTGGAATTGTTGTGTCGAACGGAATTCTGCTTGTGGATTATACTAATAAACTTAGAAGAACCGGAATTGAGCTTCATGAAGCTGTTGTAAAAGCTGGTAGAACAAGATTAAAACCAATTTTGATGACAACGCTTGCAACGGTTCTCGGATTAATTCCTTTGGCAATGGGAATGGGCGGCGAAAAATCTCAAGCTCCTCTAGCAATTGCAGTAATTGGTGGATTAACTGTTTCTACTTTATTGACTTTGTTCTTTGTGCCCACACTGTATACGGTTTTCGAAGAAAGATTTCGCAAAAAAATGCTAACTGATGAAGAGGTCCTGGAAAATGAGTAGAAAAATATTTTTGTTTTTTTCGATCTTATTAATTTTTACAGTAAAAATTTTGAGCCAACAAAAAACCTTTGTATTAAAATCTGACTCTTTAACTTTGCAAGAGTGTATAAATATTGCATTACAAAAAAATCCTCAAATAAAAATTGCAGAAGGAAATTATGAATTTAATTCTTCATCACTTATTGAAACGAGATCTTCTTTATATCCCCAGCTTTCATTTCAATCCGGATTGACAAGAAATGGCGGCACTTCATTTATTGGTCCAATAGTAAGAGAAGGATATTACAATAATTTCTTTTACGGTATCCAAGCTAACCAACTAATATTTGATTT
>DAIEML010000161.1 GCA_027349615.1 Ignavibacteriales bacterium
AAATTTAAAATTAACATTTCCAATGTTAATTCCATCTGCAGTCTTTACTCCATTATTTAATTTTACAGTTACATCTTCATCGGGTTGAAAACTATTAGAAGGCGAAAAAATAATAGTTTTCGAATCATCCGAAAGATTAATTATTCCAAAATGATTTCCGCTTTTTGAACCAATTACACTTAATATATCATTGTTGATTGATGATCGATCAAGTGCTTGGCCTGGTCTTATTAATATTTTTGAATTTATTGATGCATAAATTGTATTTGGCCTTGGGCTAATATATTCAAACCTAGATAAATTCTGCGCTGATAAAATATTTGTAAAGCTAATACTAACCAGAAAGAACAATATTATTTTTTTCAACTTCAATTTTCTCGCAATAATTTTTATAATAAAAGAATTTTAAATAGTTGTCATTTCAACAAAATCATTTTCTTAACCACATTAAAATTCTTACCGGAATTTCCAACTGCGCTTATTGAATAGAAATAAATTCCGGACGATAAACCTTCCGCATTCCAAGTTAAGTAATATTCGCCTGCATTTTGATAAGAATTTTCAATTGTAGAAATTTCTTGGCCAATCATATTATAGATAGTAATTTTAACATGACTTCCTTCCGGCAAAGCATACCTAATTGTTGTAGAAGGATTAAATGGATTAGGGTAATTTTGTGAAAGTTCAAAATCTTTTATTATTTCTTTCGAACTAACAACGGCAGAAATACCTTTTGAAATAGAAAAATTTTCACTGCTTTGAGATGTTAAGGTTGAATCACTTATATCTGTAATTTCAATTTTATAATTGTTGTTCTGCTGCAAAGTTGCAGGAACATGCCATCTATAAGCATTGGTTGCCGAAACAATTGAGTTCCCAATAACTGAAACAATATTATTATTTTCAACCAGTTTGATATTGACAGTGTCATTAATATTAGCCTGCCATCTAATAATATAAGTTGAATCCAAATAAATTTGTTCACCGCCATTTGGATATGAAAGTGTTATAAATGGAGAGGCAGTATAAAAAACACTAATCGGCGACCAATCGCTTGTTCCAGAGATATTTGTATTATTTAACCTCCAATAATAACGTTGGTTATTTTTTAAAGTTGAAATTGAAAGAGAAGTATTTGAAAGATTAGAGTAATCACCAACTATATTATTAAAGCTGGAATCAGAAGCAATTTGAATATGATAATTGTAAACCAGCCCTCGAGTTCCCCAAAGAAAATTAACGGGAGATTCACCGTTTACAATTTCGCTATCGGCTGGGGAAAATGGTACAGGGGAATAAGCGTTTGAAACATCCTGCGGAATTCCGAAAGCAAAATCGCCAAAATTAGTTGTAGTAAATATCAATTGATTTTTAGTTGAATCATAACTTGTTGGCACCGGAATAAAAACACTGCCAGTATCCGGTCTAACATAAACAATAGTATTTCTCGGTTGAATTAACTTTGGAAAATTATTTAGGTTAATGTTTACTTCGCCATTGTAGGATGAAATCCCTAATCCGGTAATATTGAAATAATATTTTGAAAGAATAGGAGCAATTGTTGTGAATCTAGGATCTAATGGTGAATAATTATATTTTGTAACATTTGCATTTGCGTAAAGAACATCATTTAGTTGATTAAACTTAATTACAACGCCGGTAGAATCTTTTGAGTTATTAAACGAATAAGTATTTCCTTCAAGAACTTCATAAACAGTTACAGTTGCAGTTGGTGTTTGACTAACCCAAGGAAAACGATATGCTCTATAAGAAGTTTCACCTTTTGGTAAGTACATTTCAAGAGCAATAGAATTATCCGGATGTAATTCTGTTACTGCAGGTGATCCTGTGGCACTTGCTAGTCCCCATCCATTAAAAGTATTCCCATTTGATTCTCTTTGAACTGATCCCATTGCTGAGCCGAAAATATCCGGCGAATGTCTATAATTCCAAACCATAGTAGCGGTTTTATTTAACTCATCTAATTTATATTCTACTGCTCGAGAATATGGCGGCGAATGCTGATTACCGTTATCGAACATAGTTATATCACCATTACGCAGAATTCTTAAATCATGCTGATAAGAGAAATAATTTGGACTGTTCGATTCATTCTCATTATAAAATGTAAACTGATTTTCTTTGCCTCCAAGTATCCAATCAATATTACCAGTCTGCCTGTCAATTTTAAATATGGTTGAAAGATGCCTGCTTGAACATAAAATATCTCCGGTGCTGTCTACATCAAATGCATTGAGATGAAAATAGTAAACTGTTTGAGTTGTCAATGGGACATAAGAATCAGTAACTGGAAAATAATCTATACTTCGCCATTGGAAGATTACATCTTTAGAATTATTTAATTCTTGCACAACGCATCCGATTACGGTTGCGTTCGGATTACCACCTGGAACAGTTGTGCTTAAATCCATTGGTTCAGGATCATAGGCTTCCAAAATTGCATGGCCATTTGGTAATAATAAAAAGTCGTGAAGATCAGCCACGTATCCATTTCCGCATTGGAAAGTATCAACCGGAGTTAATGAAGTATCCATTACAATCCATTTAACTTGTGCGTAACCATTTCCCATTTGTATAACTTCTGCGTAAGAAACTTCACCGTTAGGCTGAACTTTAAAATCAAATCCAGGCTGATCAAGTTTTTTATATTTAGCAACACTTCCATCATTATTTAATATCATTATATAATTGCCGATTGAATCATTAGGCGCAATAGCGAAGTTTGCCATAAAAATATTTCCAGAACCTGGATTATTACTTGTGCCTATTGTTATTTTGGGAAAATCAGAAGGAATTGAATCTGAAGTTACGACTGGAATCTTCGACTTCATTAAAGGCTGCTGAATTAATTTTTGCGCAAATGTTCCATTATCAATAAATGATAGTGGATTTATTTTTAAGCTTTGATTTAATGAAGTAGTACTAAATTGAAAAGATAAAGAAGGTAAAACATTATTTAATACGGTCTTAATACCAGAATTTATTTTTACAAAAACTTTTTCATTCGGGGAAAACTGTTTGTTTGGAATAAACAAAATAGTTTTATCATTGTTAGCTAATTTGATTTTACCTGTATGGTTCCCGCTGATACTTCCATTTACAATAATATCATTATTAGAAATACTTGACACTTCGATTTGCTCATCAGAAGTAAAAATTAGATTTGTAGATAGAGAAACTAACTTGGAATTATCTTTCGGATAATAATATTGAAATGATTGTGAAAAATTCAATTTGCTGCAAAATGTAAAAATTGAAATTAAGATAAAGTAAAAAATTGGTTTCATTTCGATCTTGGCCTTAAAATAAATTTTAGATTTTATGAGTTAATATTTTTTTGTTGCTTCATTAATACAGTTTAATAAAAATTGTTTATTAAAATAGTTGACATAAACAATGCACATTTGGTTTAAAAATTTTTATTTATTTTATTTTTTCAAAATAATAAATTGAAAATATTGCCTGGAAAATTTGTAGAAATGCCTGCGTAATAGTGTGGAAATTATTTTAAACTTTTATTATTTAATCGTTTAATAATTTTATGATAAGGTTTTAGAAGTTTTTACTCGCGGAAATATTATTTCTGCAGTGAATCAGATTTGTAGAACATTATTGATAATTCTAACAGAATGTTTTTGTTCGGACGGTAAAATTTAAGTCCTATTTAATTTTTGTTTCATTGCCGGTGATTCAAAAACGAAAGCTCTAATCGAGATTGCTGTTACAATTATTATCCCGCCGATAATTGCCATAAAAGAAGGAACTTCACCATAACCTAAGAAAACCCAAACTGGATTTAATGCCGGTTCAATCATCGAAATAAGTGAAGCTTCAATTGCATAAACACGTTTTAAACCATAACTGAATATTGCATAAGCAATTCCGATTTGGAAAACACCGAGATAAAAAACCATCAAGAAATTTGTGAAAGTAAAATTCGATATACTGAAAATTGAATTTAAGCTGATAATACTTACAAGGATATTCCCATAAAAAATTGAGCTGAACTGATATTCTAATTTGTTTTTTCTCATTCCAAGTAGAAACGCTGCAAACGCAACTCCTGAAAGCAGCGCAATAAAATTTCCCAGCATATAACCTGGTGAAATTTTACCAACAAAAAACATAATCATTCCGATAAAACATGCCGCGATAGTTATAATATTAATTTTCTCATATTTCGTTTTGTTGATGAGCGGCTCAAAAACTAATACATAAATCGGTGCGGTATATTGAAGAAAGATTGCATTGGCAGCTGTTGTTGTTTTAGTAGCGATAACGAATAAAATCAAAATAGCAGCATAAAGAATTGCATTAATAAAAGTAAAAACGTTAGCATAGATTATTTCTTTCTTGAAAATTATTATGAAAACAATTGCTGCAAAAATGCTTCTGAAAAATGAAATTTGATACGGATTAAATGGAACTAGTTTAATAAATATTCCTCCGGTACTCCATAATAATCCGGCCGCAAAAACTGCAAGCAAACCTTTCTGATGTTCGTGTAAATGCTTCATTAAAATTTAATTTTGAAAGTGAGATGTAAATTTAAGAATTGTTGACAAAATGACCTCAATATTAATTTAGTGAGAAGATTTAGATTACATGAGAAATAATTTTTTTTGCAAATAATCATTAAATTATATCGGCTGTCAAATTATCTTTTTGAACAAATGACTGGTAAATATCATTTTATTGATCATACTGCTGATATTGCAGTTGAAGTCTCTGCTGAAAATTATGAGGATCTATTTATTATATCGGCACAGGCGTGGAGAGATTCTGTTATTGATGAATTTAGTTCTGAAAATCTACAAGAAAAAGTTTTAGAGTTCAGCGATAATTCAATTGAAGAATTGCTTGTCCATTATCTTTCCGAATTGAATTATTTACTTCTTGGAAAAAAATGGATTGCAGCCGGAGTAAAACGAATTAGAATAAATAAAATTAAAAATGAATGGAAGTTCACTGCTATTATTTTTGGAGCGCCGATTGACGAACAAAAACACAAAATTAAAATTGAAATTAAAGCGGTTACGTTTCATCAAATGGATGTAAAGTTTATTGTTGGGGTATATAAGACGAGAATTGTTTTTGACATCTGAACAAGTTCAAGATCAAGTTTAAGTTCAAGAGATAAATGTGGATAGTGTAAAGTTACATAACATCGTGTTGAACCAAATTAGAGAGAATGTTTGGGAAATTCCAGCCGTTGGTGAAATGCGAGTTCCAGGAAGAATTTATATTTCAAGAGAAATGTTGGAAAG
>DAIEML010000162.1 GCA_027349615.1 Ignavibacteriales bacterium
CATTAGAATTATTTCAAGATAAAAAAGAATTAGATTATCTTTTAGTCCCTTGTGGCGGCGGCGGATTATTAAGCGGCTCTGCAATCTCAGCAAAAGGGATGTATCCAAATTGCAAAGTAATTGGAATTGAGCCACAAGTGGCCGATGATGCGACGAAGTCATTTAAAACAAAAGTACTACATTCAATAAAAAATCCGCCGACAATTGCAGATGGAACTAGAACCACTTCACTTGGAAAATTAACTTTTCCACTGGTTCTGGAATATGTGGATGATATGGTAACAGTAACGGAGAATTCAATTATTGAAGCAGTAAAATTTTTATTTTATCGAATGAAACTTGTTGTTGAACCTTCCGGTGCGTTGGGAATAGCTGCATTATTAAGTGGCGCAGTTAAATTAAATGGAAAAGTTGGAGTTATTATTAGTGGCGGAAATATCGACGCAGAAACGATAACTTTAATTCTAAATTCTTAAATAATATTTACTCTTTTGCTTAATTCATTTAAAAGAGAATAGCCATCCCAATTTGGCGAAAAGTTTAGTGCTTGACCGATTGGAACAATTCTATCAATACCGGCACCGTTAACTTTTTTGATGAAACTACTCAACTCTTCTTTTTCAAATCCGAAATAGGCGAGAGTTTGATCTTTTCTGCTTATTAGATTAATAAGTTCATCTAAATTTTCCAAATAACATTCAAAGAAAAATCCGCCGCCGCAAGATTCTCTAAACTTATTAATTTCTTCTTTGCCAACTTTCAAAACAGTTGGTTTTTTAAAATTAGTTGAAAAAATAGTTGAAGCTTTTTCACCTTTTGAAATTGATTCGTACAAGTAGACAAGTTTCTCCATCGCAACATCAACTGAATCGCTTTTACCTCGTCGGTTCAATTCTTTTTCAAGTGATTTCCAAAATGCTGCACTAGCTTCTTCGCATTCATTTTGACTTCCGATAAACAATGCAAATCGTGGTGAAGAACATGCCATTTGATCGAACCAATAAGCATCGTTGAAAAATTGAGTTGCCTGAACTGCTTTTTTATCATCAGATAAATTATTATATGTAGTTGCGTTAATCATTGAATATGAAAATTTATCTGCAAATGTAATATCCTTTGTCACCGGTTTAGATGGCAAAATTCTAATCTGGTTTATAGTTTCATCTCCGCCCCACAAAACTCTTACATCAGCATGAAGTGAAATAAATCGATTTATCTTTTCATCTCGCGGATAAGTAATGATCAAATTTCTGGAAATTATTGGCTGGAACTTTTCATCTTTGAAAATATCTCTAACAATTGAAAGTAATAACTCAAGCTGTTGGTTTACATCTTGAGTTACTCGGACAATATTAATGTTTCCAATCAAAAGTGATAATGCCCAAGAGTATAAAAAAATGCTGTCAACATTCGCTGGTGCAATATGAAAAACAAATCCTCTTGGTACTATTATTTCATGTTCATTAATTTCTTTTTGAAAATTATTTATTATTGAAGTGATGTTCGATTTACGAAGCCAATAAGCTAACGCAACAAGCTCCGGTAAATTTTTTATTTCTTTGGATTCAAGAATTTTTTTTGACAGACTGTAAAGAAATTCAATGTTTATAGGATCAAATGGGGGAAGAGGTTTTTGGGAAAAAAAATTATCATCCAAAATATTTTCTATTGCGATTTTTAATTCGTATTTCGGGGCAAAAACTGTTACTTCCATATTTTACCTTTATGTTCTTAAAACAGATTCGGCATGTGTGTCGCTGCAGCCACGTAATTCTGCTTTTGGAATTCTTCCCTCAACTGAAAAATATGTACCTTTTCTTCCGCACTTACAATTATCAATTCCTTTAATTGTTCCCAAATCTTCTGTTAATAATGAATGGCCCGGATAACTTTTGGGCAAAACACTAATTGTCTGAATAATGCCGCGCTGGCCGACTGGAAGAATGCTCCAATCTTCAAAATTCCGGATTAATATTTCTGCAAAATTTGGCGTGTGAAGAAATCCTTCTTCGCATTCCATAAAAATACTACCGACTTGTTCAACCATTCCGTAAAAATTATAAATTCTTTTCAATTGAAATTGAGTGAACAATTCTTGCTTAAAAACTTCATTAGAAACTGCTTGTTCTTTAAGTTTTTTCCATCCGCCGCTGTGAATTAAAATTGCAGAATTTAAATCAACTTTAACATTTAATTCTTGCAGCTTCTTAAATAAATATTGCCACACCATAAATGTAAAACCGAATATTAGAATCGAATCTGATTTATGTTTTTCAACATAATTGGTAAACTCTTCAGTTTTTAATTCCATGTTTTCATCAAGCGCGAAAAAATGATTTCTTCCGAAATTAGATAAACCAACTAATCCAGCGCCACGAGCACTTAAAGAAGATTTATTTTTTATTGTTGCATCAGTATCGATAATAATCATCGGTAAACGTTTGTTACCGATGTAAGAAGTAATAATTGAAGCTAATGCTTTTACTTGAAGCATCGAAGTCTCTTTATTTAAAACGATTTTTGAGACTTGCTGGCCAGTGGTTCCGCTTGAAGTTAAAACTTTTAGGACTTCATCGTCAGGTATGCTTTGAATTTTTTGGGTTTTAAATAATCTTACTGGTAAATATGGGATGTCTTCAATATTCGTAAAATTTAAACTCGGATTTATTTCAAGATTGTTTAAAATATTTTTGTAAAGTTGGCAATTTTCAAAATGAAATTTTGTTAACTCAGAAAGTCCGGAATTAAGTAAGGAACGCTTCTTAAAATTTTCTATTGAATATTCTGGTAATTCGAATAATTCATCAATGGCATTCATTAAACTGCATCTCTTTCATCAAATTATAATCTTTCTTTCCAGAAGAAGTAACTGGAATTGTATCAACACAGTGAACATCAATAACTGAATGATGAATTTTATAAATATCTATAATTTTCTTTCTTGCAGTTTCAGCAATATGATCTGAATGTTTTTGAAGTAGAACCTTTAACGCATCGTCGTTTCCATAACAAGCTGCGGCGCAAGTGAAATTGTTTTCTAACATTTTTTCAACTTCATCCAAATTTACTCTTAAACCGAAAAGTTTTATAAATCTTTTTAATCTTCCAGTAATATAAAAAAATCCATCGGCATCTTTAAAAGCTAAATCTCCAGTATGAAGTTTTCCTTTGAGAGCATCACCTTGGGATAAATCTTCTCTTGATTCAGCATAGCCCAACATTACATTATCACCAAAATAAACTAATTCACCTTGTTCGTTTGGCATATTAACTTCTTGTTTATCAGAAATAATTTTTATTTTTCCGCCAGGAATCGGGATCCCAATTGAGCCGATTTTGTTTCCAAGATTTTCATATGGCACATAAGATATTCTTGCTGTCGCTTCTGTTTGACCATACATTACATAAAAATTAATATTTTTATTAAGTGAAACGTCGTAAAAATATTTTATATATTCTTCGCTCAACCTTCCGCCGGCTTGAGTCATGTTTTTTAATGTGGGTAAATTCATTTTATCAAATTTTAATCTTTGCAGCATTTGATAATTATATGGCACACCTGAGAATGAAGTACATTTTTGTAAATTGAAAGTATTCCAAAATTCTCTCATCACCATTGATTTATTTGAACAAAGTATTGTAGCACCTTTTAACAAATGACTGTTTATTACAGACAAACCAAAAGAATAATTCATAGGCAAACTTGTAATTGGTTTTTCATTTTCTGTAATATTTAAATATTTAGAAATCGAGACAGCATTTGATTGAATATTTTTATAAGAAAGTTTTACAAGCTTTGGACTTCCAGTAGTTCCGGAAGTTGAAAGGAGAACTGCAAGATCTTTATGAAGTGAATTATTATCTAAATTTTCTGATTGAAAAAAAGAATATTTATCATTCAGGGAAAATTTTTTATAAGATGATAATTCGAAATTGATTTCATCAATGCTGAAGATAATTTCTGGCTTATAAATTGAAATGAGTCTCTTTTTCAACTCTGAATCCATTTTAGAATTCGCAAGAAAAATTGCATTCTCAGAACGAAGTGCCGATAAATAAAATATTATACTTTTTGAAGAATTATCGCAAAAGGAGAAAATTAATTTTTTTGAATCAAATTTTAGTTTACTAACTATTTGGTCAATTTCGTTATTTAAATCTGTGTAAGAATAAAATTCATTTAACTCATCATCGATTAAAGCAATTGAATCTGGTTTAATATTTTCAAAATTCCAAAACATCACATTACCATTCCACCATCCACGCCAAGCACTTGTCCGGTTATATAAGAAGACAAATCAGATGCGAGAAATAATACTGCTTTTGCAACATCTTCCGGTTCACCAACTCTTTTCATTTTTATCGAGTTCAATCTTTCTTGATATTTTTCCGGTGAAAGAGATTTTATAAAATCTGTATTTATAAAACCTGGAGCGATTGCGTTAACTCTAATATTCATAGGCGCAAGTTCACGTGCTGCTGAAAGTGTTATCCCAATTACAGCCGCTTTGCTTCCACCATATACAACTTGCCCTTCGTTTCCAACTTTGCCAACTATAGAGGAAATATTAATTATTGACCCGGATTTATTGCGCATCATTAATCTTGCGGCTAATTGTAAATTATTTATTACTCCAGTTGTATTTGTACTAAATGTGTGTTGAATATCTTCTTTCTTAATCATTCCGACTAAATTGTCTTCCAGCATGCCGGCATTGTTTACAAGAATATCCAATTTTTTATATTTCTTAAAAATAGCATTATAACAATTTTGTGTAGCTTCTAAATCCCCGACATCAAATAAAAATCCATCCACATCAACATTAAATTCTTTTTTTAATTCTTCTTTACGTTGATCGAGAAGTTCTTTGCTGTGAACTCCATTAAGTATAACTTTCGCTCCGAATTTTGTTAAAAGCTTCGCTTCGGCCCAACCTTGGCCTCTTGTTGAGCCAGTAATAAAAGCAATTTTTCCTTCGAGATTAAAAATTGATGTCATATTTATTTAAAATCTCCTTAGCTTTTTTAAAGCTGCTCATATCAATAACATCATCAGAATTAAGCATAATGTCGAATTCAGTTTCAATTGAAGCTACCAATGCAAGATGAGCAATGGAATCCCAAGTCTCATTTCCATAGCTTAATTCATCTGTTATTTTATCAGAAGATAATTCTAAAGCATCTGAAAATGCTTTCTTTAATTTTTCAATATTGTTCATCAAGGCTCCATTAATAAATAATTTCTAAATTTAATT
>DAIEML010000163.1 GCA_027349615.1 Ignavibacteriales bacterium
GCAGGCAAGTGAAACTCCAAGAATCGCATTAGCTCCTAAATTAGCTTTATTAGGAGTTCCGTCCAATGCAATTAAAAGCTGATCAATCGCAACTTGATCTAATGCATCAAAGTCAATTACTTCATCGGCAATTTTATCATTTACATTTTCAACTGCTTTAAGAACACCTTTGCCATTGTATCGGCTCTTATCGCCGTCTCTCAATTCAACTGCTTCATTTTCACCAGTTGAGGCGCCGCTTGGAACAGCAGCTCTTCCAATGATCCCGCCTTCTAAGGCAACTTCAACTTCTAATGTTGGATTGCCTCGTGAGTCTAATATTTCTCTTGCTAACACATCAACTATTGTAGTCATTTAATATCTCCTAATTCTTATTTATTTATTTTAAAATGTTCAGATAAAAATCTTTTTTTTATAATTTAAACTTAGGCAAAGGGTAAAGAAAAAAAAAGTTCACTTTTAAGTAGACAGCGTGATAGTGCAAAAATTTCAAAAAAAAATGTTTTGCTACACTTTTCATTTTATCTTTAATGAAATTATTTATCAAAATGAAAATTATTTTTTATGTTTAATCGTTTAATTTTTTCCATATTAAAACCGAATTCATAAATGCCTAAAGAAAATTTCAAGTCATATCTTGCATACATAAGTGTCTGTGTATTTTGGGGGACTACTTATCTTGCAATAAAAATTGGAGTATCACAAATTCCGCCGTTTATTTTTGCAGGCATAAGATGGTTCGCTGCGGGCTTAATATTAGTAATTTTCTTGTTATTTAAAGGAAATAAATTCCCAGGCTTAAAAGATTTTGTACACATTGCCTTCACCGGAATTTGTTTGGTGGGAATCAGCAACGGGCTTTTAGCAACAGCAGAACAATGGCTTCCAAGCGGAATTTCATCTTTAATTATTACTACAATTCCTTTCTGGATTGTTGGTATGGAAGCGTTTCTGCCCACCGGGCCAAAACTAAATTTGAAAATTTTTGCCGGATTATTTCTTGGTTTGCTAGGTGTTTTTTTAATCATGAGCCACGACTGGAAAAATTTATTTGATAAATCTTATTTGGCAGGAATAATCAGCTTAGTATTTTCAATGATCGCATGGTCATTCGGCTCAGTATATTCAAAATATAAAAAAATTAAAATAGATTTGTTCTTTGGAATTGCTTTAGAAATGCTTGTTGCCGGAGTATTCCAAATTTTAGTAGGATTAGCATTAGGTGAAGGCTCAAAATTTCAGATTGATGAAAAAGGATTGCTCGCAATAATTTATTTAATGATTTTCGGTTCCATCGTAGGTTACAGCTCATACATTTACGCTTTAACTCATCTGCCATTATCATTTGTTTCAACCTACGCATATGTAAATCCAGTGATTGCTTTACTGTTGGGATGGTCTGTGCTCGGCGAAGAGTTGAATTGGATGATTGTAATTGCTGCGGTTGTAATTTTTATTGGAGTAACAATCGTAAGAAGCGGTACCGTTCAGCAGCAAAAAATATCAATTAAAGATAAACCATTTTCATCACCAAGTGAGATAGAATAAAATTTAATTGTTAAATATTTCTCGGCAATTTTCAACTCAATTTTTAATTGTCAAGAAGTACCTCATCATCGGCCTTGTCCGCGATCTTTTTTCAACCTCAACGAATCCTGCTTTTTCAAATGCCGAAGGTATTCCAGTCCACGCAAAAGCAGCAGGAATATCTTTACTGTAAGGAACAGTCGGATAAGCTTCAATAATTTTTACGCCTTTTGATTTGCAAAATTTAATTGCAGCTTTTATAAGTTCAATCGAGATACCTTGCCTTCTAAATTTCTTATCGATAAAGAAACATGAAATTGACCAAACCGGCTTGTCGTCAATTCTTTTTAGTACTTTTGAGTTTTCTAATCTTATATATTCTTCTCTCGGCGCAACCGCGCACCATCCAATCGGCTCATCATTATAGTAGGCAAGAATGCCTATTGTTTCATTTGCGTTGACTAATTTCTTCATCGCTTTTTTATTTCCTTCCCCAGACTGCTCTTTAAATTCAGATCGCTTGAGCCGCCAAGCCATACACCAGCATCCCCCGCATGCGCCTCTTTCGCCGAATAACTTTTCAAAGTCTTTCCATCTTGATTTTTCAAGCGGATGAAAGCTTAAATTCTTTTTGTCTACAATTATTTTATTAGTCGACTTTTTCATAATTTTTTTCTAATTCTTCGTAGAACAGACTTAAGTCTGTTCTAAGGTAATATTATGAAATAGGAATTTACTTTTGTAAAAGTGTTCCTTGATGAAAAATCATTTTCCATTTATCACCGAACAATTTCCAGATAGAGCTTCTTAAAGATTCATTCTCAATACTGTTTTCTGCATTAAATTTTGTTTCACGAAAGTTTGCCAGCACAACAGTTTCTGATAAATTCAATATTCGAAAATCAGAGATTGCCATCTTAGCAGTCGATTCATTTTGCAGAGCATCAATAACTTGCTGCCTATTATAAGTCCGACCAGAGCATCCAATCTCCATAAAATCTTCAGCTAATAACTGCTCAATTTCATTTGATGATTTGCGGACAGCTGGCTGCAATAATTTTTCTTCAAGCTGAAGGATAGTTTCTCTAATAGAATTTTCTTTTAGCATAATCTAAAGTTTTAATTTTTATTATCCCATCACTTGAAGTCTAGGGCAGTATGAATTGAATATTAAACAACCGCGTTGTTATTGTTTTTTACTCGTTTTTCTTTCACAAATCTAACAACAAACCTAATTAATATTCCAATAAAGAAACTCAGCAATGTTCTACTAAAATAAATTCCGAAATTAAAAACAGAAAATATTCTAATCTTTGTTCCAATCGCCCCGGCAAGAATTGCCGCAGCAATGTAAATTAACCATTTCTGAATTATAACGGGCTGCTTTAGTCTTTGCGAGTATTTATAACCAGCAAAGCCAAACAAAACGTAAGCAATTATAAATGTGGCTGCATCGATATATGATTTTTCCATTTCCTAAACCCTTAAGTTGTAATTATTCTATTATAGTGTGAACCCAAATGGATAAATAAGTCAAACTATTAATTTTCTTTTTGAATTATTAATTTTCATCGTTAGCTCGCCCATTTCATCAACCCTATCATCATTCTGTAAAGTGGAGCTGCAAATGTTTGCGTAACTTAATTAATTCCAAAATTAAAAACAGAAAATAATTTAGTTATTTTTAATTTCAACTATTCAAAATCAAATTAGAATTTATTTTATAAAAAGGCATAGAGATCACGTATAGCAACATAGATTGTAATTTTTATTTGTCAGATTAAAATTTATTCTTATTTTAATTACATAATATTCTTCCACGTGCGGATTAAACTATTTCTTATTTACATTTAACGGAGAATCTCAAATGAGCATTGGCGAAATCGGGCTCGTTCCTAACGATACTTTTGTACCTAAGATAGAAGTTGCAAAACAATGGTGGGTACTTATTCCTTTGGCAATAATGATTGCCGCTATTTCAAGTCATGTTCTCTGGTTTATAAATTTTGTTCATGTATTCGGAGGAATATTATGGACAGGCACCGACCTTTTTATGGGATTCATGATCGGCCCGATAATGAGAAGGATTTCTATTCAAGCACGCCGGGAGGTAATTCTTCGCTTAATGCCGAAAATGCTTTTCTATATGCCGCTTCTTTCAATTGTTACTACAACCGCCGGATGGTATATGGCGGAGTGGCTTGGATTTTTTTCAATGCCGTTTCCTTATGCGTGGTGGCTTATCTCCGCGCTTTCTATTGTTGCAATTTTAACTGTCCAAGGATTGGGAATTCTGCTCCCAACAAATCTTAAAATTTATTTTGAAATGAGAAAAGAAAAACCGGATGGACAAAAGATTCAGCGGCTGATGAAAACTTATGTAAAAGTTGTTGCAATCCAGGGATTGATGCAGGTTGGGATAATTGTTGTAATGTCGCGATTCGCTACAGGAGTTTAATTAAAAATGATTATATAAAAGAATGACTGACTTAGTTAAATCTTTTTTTCTTCACAGCTTCATTTCTTTTGTATTTCCTTTGCTTCTTTAGAATCGGCATATTATTAACGCCATCATCAAACAAGCTATATTCAAACTCCGGCAGGAATCGTATATTACTGCCTCCGGCAAATATCTCACTTCTTTATTCAAACTTCCCTTAATCTCTAAATTGCCGGTCAAACCTCATTTTTCAAACAATATTCGTTATTTTTAAATCCCAGCGCTCATTTTACAATCTCGGGCGGTATTTTAAGAAATTTTTTCTCGTTTTATAGAACCAGCCGTCATTTTGGCAATCCACATTGTCATTTTAGCAAATTTTTTCTCTTTTTAAGAAACCAGGCGACGTTTTACGATACCAAACTGCCATTTTACGATCCCTGACATCAATTTAACATTCCGGATTGTCTTTTTTAAATTCCGAAATACCATTTAACAATCTCACGGGTCATTTTACTTGCCTCAAAGCAGTAAATGGATCTAAACTTATTGTTCTGCTTTCTTAAAATTCCTTCTTTAAAGATCTAACGATATTTTTAAACTCCGCCGGTATTTCTAAAAATTTAAATTGAAAAATTAATCTCTAAATATTTCATTCTTACTGTGTCAGTTTCCAATTTTACTATTTTATCTCAACTGCTTTAATTAATTTTTCAATTGCTGAAACCATTTCCAGTTCAGCTTGTCCGTAAGGTTTTTTCGCCTCGTCAATTAATTTCATTTTTTGATTAAGCCAATCTTTATCTGCTTTTTGATTTAATGAAATTAATCTCACAGCTTCCAATCCAGCTTCGGAAATATTTTTCAGATTTAAAGACATCGGTTCAATTTCCCGCAAGATGGGAGAAAGAATAATTGTATGCTCAAGCTCGGGATAATTATTTACCCAAAGATTCATCCAGAAAATTATACTTTGCTTGAAAGCCAAATTTCCTTTTAAGAATTCATCAACATAATTTCTAAAGTGAACATCAATTATTGATTCTGGCCGTGCCGCATCAACAACTCTTGTGTAAGGAGAATAGGAAGTATAATGAACTCCCTGCGAATGACGCTTGTATCCTTTTACCGGTTCAATTACATCGACAAAAGTTTTTAACGCCGAAATGTCTTGATCATTTGTTAATCTTCTCAGCATAACATCATAATTTTTAATTTGTGTTGTGCCGAAATCTTCAAGCTCATAATTTATAATTTCAAGACGGCGGTACATATCATCAACA
>DAIEML010000164.1 GCA_027349615.1 Ignavibacteriales bacterium
AAGTTTGGACTGCGCCATTATCAAACTTAATTCTTCCCGGCGTTTCTCGAAAAGTGATAATTGAAGTCTGTAATAATTCAGGAATAAAAGTCCATGAAGAACCAGTTAAAGAAAAATAAATTAATTCTTTCGAGGAATTTTTTGTTTCCGGCACTACAAGTGAAATAATTCCTGTTATTCAAATTTATGATAAGGTAATTGGCGGCGGACAGCTGGGAAAAATGACTCGTAAGATTCAAGCAGAATTTAATAATTACGTGCAAAGTAAAGTCTGGATTAAATAGAAGAAATATTTTTTGATTCACAAACTTATTATCAATTCGATCTACACCAATTCTTTCTCGCTATCAGATAATTTTACTTTTATTTATTTTATCATTAAAGAATGAAAATTTAAAAGATTGAAATTGGAGAATGCATCTGTATTCATATTAACTGGAGAGTGGAATGATTTTAAAGGGAAAAATGTACTCCGCTTTATTGGTGCTTCAAATGAATTAGGTCCCGTTGAATTAATCTTTGATAAAACAAAACCAGTATTTTTCATTGAGAGAAACGAAAAATTGAATGATATAGGAGTTAAATATCTTCGCAAATCTCTTGAGCTAATGTCATTCAATAAAAAAAATGTTGATGCCTTATATTTCAATACCTATAGAGATCTTAAATCAGCTGCTGAAAATTTGTCTTTAAAAAATATTCAAACATTTGAATCAGATATCGATCCAATTAGAAGATTTTTAATGGAAAGATTTATTAACTGCCAGGTTAGTATTTCCGGTGAAGCCAAGAAAAAAAATCGCTTAATTACGTTTATAAATCCTAAAATAAAACCTTGCGAAATTTCTCCTCAATTTGTAATTGCATCGCTGGATATTGAAACCGGAGTGAAAAATTCTTCTTTATATTCAATTGCTGTGCATGTTACCGGAAAAAATGGTGAAGCAAAAAAAGTTTTTATGATTGGACCGAAATCGAAAAAGTGCCCGTTATATTTAACTCTTTATGAAAATGAAAAAGTTTTGTTGCAAAGCTTTATATCCTGGTTTAATGAAGTTGATCCCGATATTATAATTGGCTGGCATGTCATCGGATTTGATTTAATGTTTCTAGAAAGAAAGTTTCGAGAACACAATATTTCATTTGACCTTTCTAGAGGCGAAGGAACAATATTGTTAAGGAATAGAAAATCCGGCGGATATTACGCTTTTATTCCCGGCAGAATTGTAATTGATGGCCCACCGGCATTACGATCTTCTTTTTTTTCATTTGAAGATTATAAGCTGGAAACGGTAGCGCAAGAGCTTTTGAAGACTGGTAAAACTATTACACCAGATAAAAATAAAGTTCATGAGATTGAAAAATTATTTGCAGAGGATAAATTAAAATTAGCGGAATATAATTTACAAGATACAGTTTTAGTAAGCGAAATTTTTAAGAAATCAGGTTTAATTGAACTCTCAGTTAGGCGTGCACAGCTATCTGGAATGTTAATGGATCAATTGGGAATGATGACCGCTGCATTTGACCATTTTTATTTACCAAAAATTCATCGCACTGGGTATGTTGCTAATGATAAAAAAGATATTTCAGAAATGTCACACTCGGCTGGCGGCTATGTACTTGATCCAAAGCCGGGGCTTTATGATGATGTTGTTGTTCTAGATTTTAAAAGTTTGTATCCATCAATAATCCGAACTTTTAAAATAGATCCGATATCGAGATTACTCTCCGATGAAAATACAATCAAAACGCCAAACGGATATAAATTCTCCTCTTCAAATTATTTTCTTCCAAATTTTATTGAACAATTAATGATTCAAAGAAATGAGGCAAAGAAGAAAAAAGATAAACAGCTTTCTCAAGCAATTAAAATCTTGATGAATAGTTTTTATGGTGTTATGGGCTCATATGGATGTAGATTTTATCACCCAGATCTTCCTTCGGCAATAACCGGAACCGGACATTTTCTTTTATTAGGCAGCAAAGAATACTTCCAATCAAAAGGTTATGAAGTAGTTTATGGCGATACTGATTCGCTATTTGTAAAATTAAAAAAAGGAGAGGGAAATTTAGCAGATGAAATTGCTATTTCGCTGGCTGATGATTTAAATATTTATTGGAAGGAGAAATTAAGAGCTGAGTATCAAGTTGAATCTTTTCTTGAAATAGAATTTGAAAAACACTATAAAAAATTTATAATAACACCAATGAGAAAAAGTGAATTTGGTGCTAAAAAAAGGTATGCAGGTTTACTGAAAAAAGACGGAAGTGAAAAAATTGAATTTGTGGGAATGGAATTTGTGAGATCTGACTGGACAAAACTTGCCAAAGAATTTCAAGTGGAATTATACGAAAGAATATTTTACAATTTGGATGTTTCCGATTGGATAAGAGAAGTTGTCTTGAAAGTAAATAAGGGTGAATTGGATGACAAGCTGATTTATAGAAAAAGATTAAGAAAGGGAATTGATGAATACACAAAAAATATTCCTCCACAAGTAAAAGCCGCGAGGATGATAGATTCAAATGAAAATGTGGTTAATTACGTTATAACTAAACGCGGACCTATACCAATAGAACTCAACCATGATGATATAGATTATCAGCACTATATTGAAAAACAGATCAAACCTATCGCTGATTCGGTATTAAATATTTTGGGCGAATCTTTTGATTCGATAATACAATCGACACAATTAAATATTTTTGAATAAAATAAAATGATCTAAATTTTCATCTATTAGATTTTATATTTTACCACTTGGAATTATTATTTTATATTTAAATTAAAGAAATAAAAATAATTGATTTATTAAAATTTGGTTAAAAATAAATAGGGCAATTTTATAATGAATTTAAGTGTGAAAGGGATGATAAGGTACAGAAAAAATATTGCAGTAATAATTATCTTTTCAATAATTAATTTGTTGAGAGGATAATTTGAAGAAGAATATTTCGGGAATATTAATAGCTGAAGATGAAAATATTATTGCAAAAGATATTGCTAAAACACTTGAGAGGCTAGGTTATAATGTCTTTGGCACTGTAAGAACCGGAAAGGATGTTATAGAAAAAGCAAAAGATTTGAATCCGGATATTGTGTTGATGGATATTATGCTTGAAGGAGAAATGTCCGGCATTGAAGCCGCAGAAATAATAATGAATACTCTAAACATACCTGTTATTTATTTAACAGCATTAGCTGATAATGAAACTTTGCATCGTGCAAAAATAACAGAACCTTTTGGATATGTATTAAAACCTTTCGATGAAAGGACTCTTCATTCTGCAATTGAAATGGCATTATACAAATATCAAATTAATACTGAACTTAAAGAAAGAACTAGAGAGCTTGAAGAAGAGAGAAACAAATCAAATAAACTTCTTCATAATATATTCCCATCAGAAATAGTTAAAGAATTAAAAGAAAAAGGTTTTGTTGAACCAAAAGAATTTTCAAACGTAACTCTTTTATTTACCGACTTTCAGAACTTTACTAAAATCTCTTCTGATATGCATCCACACCAATTGGTTTCTGAATTGAATGATATTTTTAAAAATTTTGATTCGATTATTAATAAATACGGATTAGAAAAATTAAAGACGATGGGCGATTCTTATATTGTAGGTGGAGGATTGCCATTGGAAAATAATAGCCACGCTTTTGATGTAGTCTCTGCAGCTTTGGAAATGCAAGAATATTTGGCGAAAAGAAATAAGAAATCAAAATATAAATGGGAGATGAGGGCTGGTGTTCATTCTGGAAATGTTGTAGCAGGCGTTGTGGGAAAGAATAAATTTACATACGATGTTTGGGGTGTTACTGTAAACGTCACTAGCAAAATGGAAAGAAGCGGGATTCCTTGGAAGATTAATATATCTCAGCAAACATTCGATTTAATAAAAGATTGTTTTGATTGTGAATTTTATAAGAGTGTCGATATTACCGGATACGGAAAAATGAATATGTATTTTGTTTCAAATAAAAAATTTGGATCAGATAATTTGCCCAAAATTTAATTAAACATAATATTTTCTAAAAAATATTTTAACCTTTTTTTAATATTGAGTTTTATAAATCTCAAAAACTTAATGGAACAAAAAACCAAAATACTTATTGCCGAAGATGAATTCATTATTGCGATGGATATAAAAAAAATTCTTGAAAAGTTAGGCTATGAAGTAACTTCCTTTGTCGGCAAAGGTGCTGATGCAATAAGCAAAGCTGAAATTGAAAAGCCTGATTTAATTTTGATGGATATAATGTTAAGCGGATCTATTTCCGGAATTGAAGCTGCCGAGATAATTAAAAATCAGTTCCACATTCCTATAGTTTATCTTACAGCATTAACAGACGATGAGACATTACATAAAGCAAAAGTGACAGAACCAGGAGCCTATCTGCTTAAACCATTTGATCAACGCGGGCTTCATAGTGCAATAGAGATTGCCTTATATAAAAATAAAATGGAAACCCAGCTTAAGTTGAAGACAAAGGAATTAGAAGAAGAAAAAATTAGAACTGATAAATTATTACATCATATTTTGCCTGGAGAAATAATCAAGGAATTAAATAATTATGGAGTGATAACTCCAAGGCATTATGAGTCAGTAACAATATTATTTACAGATTTCCAGGGATTTAGACATATTACAAATTTATTGCCTCCTGCTCAATTAGTAAAAGATTTAAATGAAATTTACAGCAGCTTTGATGAAATAATTGAAAAGTTCGGTTTAGAAAAACTTAAATCAATTGGTGATACTTATATGATTTGCGGCGGGCTTCCCGAAGAGATAAATAACCATGCTGTTAAAGTAATTTCTGCCGCTTTGGAAATGATAAATTATTTAAATGAAAGAAATAAAAATTCAGAAGTTAATTGGCAATTAAGAGCCGGCATAAATACCGGGCCTGTAGTTGCAGGAATTGTGGGATCTGATAAATTCACTTACGATATTTGGGGAGATGCAGTTAATATAGCAAGCAGAATGGAAAACAGTTCTGATGCAGGCAAAATCAATATTTCCGGAAGTACCTACGAATTAATTAAAGATTATTTCGACTGCGAATATCGAGGGAAGCTTTCGGTAAAAGGTAAAGGAGAAGTGGATATGTATTTTGTAAAAATTTCGAGGATGAATATAAATAATTCATAATTTGATCTAACATCAAACCGGATTATGGAATTATTTATTATATAAAATTAGCGAAAAAACAGTTTTGTAATTCAATCCACTGAAAT
>DAIEML010000165.1 GCA_027349615.1 Ignavibacteriales bacterium
AATTCATCAACAGTTCCGTAAGCTTCAATTCTTAAAGAATATTTTGGAACTCTCTGTCCGCCAAACAAACCTGTATCGCCTTCATCGCCGGTCTTTGTATAAATCTTAGTCATTTTCTAAAGGGAATATTTTTAACTGTAACTGGAATATTTTTTCCATTTCCATTTTTTGCAATCAGTAAAGTGCCGTCTTGAAGATATGCTTTTTTAATATAAGCAAGCCCAATATGTTTTCCGCATCTTTGTGAATACCCGATTGAAGTAATATTACCAGCTTCATTTTCTTCAGAATCGAACAAATTGTATTGGCAAGTTTCATCAGGCGGTTCGTTAAATGAAATTCCTTTAAGATATTTCTGGACTTTATCGTAGGTTTCTAATCTCGCAATTACTTCCTGACCTATGTAACAGCCTTTTTTAAAATCAACCAATCCAATTAAGTTAGCTTCGTGAGGATTATACTGATCATTCAGTTCATTCGGCGCGGTTGGGATTCCTTGAGATATTCTAAATGAATTATAAGCATCATCGCCAATCAAATTAAAATCAAAAATTCCTTTATTATTTATCATGTACTCAACAAGTTTAACAGCATTTTCAGGATCAGTCAATATCCAAAACTTAAAGTTTCCATTATTATTTCTTAGCTTAGAAAGAAAAAACATAATTCCTTCCGAGCGAACTGATTTAAATTTATTCAGTTCAATTTCATTTATAATATTACCGCAGACGAGTGTCATAAATGAATCTGACTGCGGCCCAAGAACTTCAAGTAAAGAATAATTTCCATTCGGGTCATTAACTTTTACGTCATCCATAATTACATATTTTTCGATCCAGCTTTTTACTTTGTATTTATTTGCCTGGCTGCATATTAATAATTGATGATCTTCGAAATTCATAATAGTAGAAATATCAATTATCTTTCCTTTTTCAGAAGTAAAAATTGTCTGCTCAAGTGTTTCTTTGGAAATGTCCTTCAAATAATTTGTTGAAATTCTGTGTAAGTAATCCAATACATCTTTGCCAGAAAGTTCTAAAATTCCTAAGTTAGAACAATCCCGCAAACCAACGCCGTTATACAGTGAATTCAATTCATCGTTAGTTGAATTGAAAACTTTAAATATTTTTTTGTTGTTAGTTATTTCCGGTTTAAAACCCAAATTTTCAAAATACTGAGTAAGTGGATTTAATTTAGTATCAATATCTATCATTCTTCTCCTTGTTTACATCACTTAAATAATTAGTATTATAGCCATTCAAAAATATAAAATGCTTTTATAGGTAACAATTCAAATTTGCTGCTCAAATTGAAGTTGTAAAGAAATTTAAGTATAAATTATTATTCCAGCAGAATATATTTAATTAAGCAAAGATAAGAAAAAAATTAATAAGGGCGAGTTTGCCGGTGATTTCTGGTATTTACATAAAGACTATCTTTTACATCCCAAATAAATGCTACCGAATCTTTTGCATAAATTCTGTCAGGTAAATCGTAATAAAGATATTCATAATAATCGGGATATTTATCGTTATTCACGTTTGCAATTGTTCTTTGGAAATCAATTCCTTTATAAGTCATTAATAGATGAGGAAATTGAGTAAGTCCGTTGATAAAGAAATAATTATAATCGATATGACCAATGCCTCTAGCATAATGAAAATCTACTTTACAATAAGGAGTTCCGTTAAAAGCCCATCTTTCCATATTCATATTATTAAATCCGCCATGGTCAGGAATTGGATCTTCCCATAATTTTGTAAAAGAGTCGTTTTCTCCCTTAAATAAAGTCAGATAAAAAAATGCAGTTCCAAGTTTAGTACTGTCTAAATTAATAAAACTTTGATCGTACCCAACAACATTTTTGGGTTCAATTAATCTTTCGCCCGGCTTTGACCTTGCAATTACAGCCAAGATGTATATACCATCACTTTGATGTAAATAAATTACTGCGGGTTTTGGAACATTAAAAGTTAAAGTCTTATCAAAGTTTACCAAATAAGTTCCCTGGGGATAATTTTTAAGTACATAAGAAATTAAAGCAAGAGTATCATAAGGATTTCGATTGCCAGCTTGTTCTTCTTTTACTTTTAAATTATACTGTTGAATTTCTGCATCTTTATCTGGTGAATAAGCGACTTCTTGTCCTGGTGATTGAACATTCTGTTCCTGTTTATTTTTACCGCAAGAGTAAAATAAAACAGCAATTAAAATAAATAAGATTACCGGAAACGCTTTATTCATTTTAGAAATAAAAAAGAATTTTCAAAACTATTTGTAAATATAACAAATGAAGATTTTCAATTACTGTGCCGTAAATAATAGATTGTAAAGATTAAGTTTCAAAACTCATTAGTTAAATTTCCCTAAATTCAATTCATTTTTAAGATGAAAAATAAATGAGTCTTAAAATCTTGCTATCAATCTAAGAATAGAACAAACTATTTTGAATATTCCTTTAGAAAATATGCCGAGCTTATTATTCCTAATCTGAAATGATTCAAATTAAAATGTTCATTTGGAGAATGCAGATTTTCACTGTCCAATCCCAATCCCATTAGTACAACTGGAGAACTTAACTTTTTAGAAAATGTAGTTACAATAGGAACTGAGCCGCCGTCTCTCATAAAAACTATTTTCTTACCGAATGCTTTTTCCATTGAAGTAACCGCAGCCATAGTTGCCGGATTATCCAAATGAGTTAGAACCGGATAAGCTCCGTGCAAATTTCTAATCTCAACTTTAACTGATTTTGGAGCAAGCTGCTTAATATATTTTGTAAAAAGTTTTGCAATCTTATTTGGATCCTGGTTTGGAACAAGACGCATGCTAATTTTTGCAACGGCATTAGATGAAATAACAGTCTTAGCTCCAGCTCCTGTAAATCCGCCATAAATTCCATTGCAATCCAGCGTTGGCCTTGCCCAAATTCTTTCAAGAGTGGTAAATCCTTTTTCGCCTTGAAGCTGCTTAACACCAGCTTCTGCAGCAAATCTTTTTTCTGAAAATTTAAGTTTTTTAAAATTACTTCTTTCTTTTGAAGTAAGTTTTAAAACATCATCATAAAAATGCGGGATTGTTATTCTTCCGTTTTTATCATGAAGTTTGGAAATTATTTCAGCTAAAATATTGATGGGATTTCCAACAGCTCCGCCGAAAGTTCCTGAATGCAAATCTTTTTTAGGGCCTGAAATTTCAACTTCCATGTAAGAAAGTCCTCGTAATCCATAAGTAATAGTTGGAACACCTTCATCAAATAATGCCGTATCGGAAATTAAAACAGCGTCGCATTTTAAAAGTTCTTGATTATTATTTATAAAAGTTTCCAAACTCTCGCTTCCAATTTCCTCTTCACCTTCAATAATAAATTTTACATTAAGCGGTAAACTTCCTTCAATTTTAAAGAATGCTTCAACGCTTTTAATATGCATGAAAGCTTGCCCCTTATCATCGGTAGCACCGCGAGCAAAAATTTTGCCGTCTTTTATTACCGGATCAAAAGGATCGTTATCCCACAATTCTATCGGATCAACAGGCTGAACATCATAATGGCCATAGATTAATACGGTAGGTTTGCCTGGCGCTCCAAGCCATTCGCCATAAACTAATGGATGACCTTCAGTTTTAAATATTTCTACTTTACTCATTCCGGCATTTTTTAATTTAGCTGCAACAAATTCTGCACAGCGATTAATATCATCTTTATTTTCCGGAAGTGTGCTGATGCTCGGTATTCTTAAAAACTCTTTAAGTTCAGAGATGTAAGCATCCTGGTTGTTTTGTATATAGTCAATAATCTCTTGCAAGGTTTTCTCCTATAAAAATGCTCTATAGCAGGTTATTTATGGTAATGAATTTTTAAAATAAAGTTGAAATAAAAAACGAAGAAGGTAAATAATTTTTCCGGCATTTAATTCAAGTCTTCGTAATAAATCATTAACAGTTATTTAAGTATATATAACTTAAGAAAAAGAAACTTAATTAAGAACAAATTCAATAAAAATTTTTACCTCAAAACCATTATAAATTTTTGAACATGCTCTAACAAAATCGATTGGGATAAAATTATTTTCGTTCCTTGTTAAACTTTTAGGGCTTTTATATATTGCCGCATGATTTTATCATTATATATACTTAGAAACCACGTCGTTCCATTCATTTTTTCTATTGTAACACTGATTTGCATTTTTCTTCTTCAGTTTTTAATGAAGTTTGCAGACAGACTTGTTGGAAAAGGATTAGACGCATGGATCATTACAAAATTAATTACGTTTAATTTGGCTTGGATGGTTGTGCTTGTTGTTCCAATGGCAACATTGGTAGCTACGTTGATGGCTTTTGGAAATATGTCGCAGAATAATGAAATCACAATAATGAAATCTTCCGGTGCAAGTTTGTATAGACTAATGCTAGCGCCATTTCTTGCAAGTATTGTAGTAGGTTATTTGCTTTTTCTTTTTAATAATGATGTACTTCCCGATGCTAACCACCGCGCCAAGCTTTTAATGGAAGATATTTCACGCCAGAAACCTACTCTTTCTCTTGAGCCAGGAGTTTTTTCTCAAGAAGTTTCCAATTATGCAATTCTTGTAAAAGGAATTAATAAAAACTCAAATATGCTTGATGATGTTGTAATTTACGATTACACTGATCCTTCAATCCTAAATATTATTACGGCGCAAAAAGGTAAAATTTATTTTTCTAAAGATCAGACAAAGTTAATTATGGACTTGTGGAACGGAGAAATTCACCAATCAAGTAATGCTCAATCCGATCTTTATCGAAAACTGATTTTCAAAAAGCACCGCATTGCAATGAATGCCGATCAATTTTCTTTTCAGCAATCAACTCCCGGCGGGCCGCGCGGCGATAGAGAACTCAGCACTCAAGCTATGCTTTCTGTTGTTGATAGCCTGGATATAATTAGAAATGCATCTTTAAAAAATCTTAACCGGCAATCCAAAATTTATTTACTTGCCGATAGCATAAATCCGTTTAACTCAATTCCTCAAGTTAAGATAAACCGCCCTGATCTAGTTTATTCAAGAGTGTTGGATAAAATTAGAACCGCAAAAAACATAGTGCTTTCTAGCTGCCGCACAGAAGAAACAATTCAAGACCAGGTAAATTCTTATATGGTTGAGGTTCA
>DAIEML010000166.1 GCA_027349615.1 Ignavibacteriales bacterium
ATCTTTTTGATCCGGCTTACGGAAATATTAATCTAAAGCCGGAAAAAAGTAAAGGCTGGGATGCCGGCGTTGAACAATTTTTATTTAAGGATCAATTGGATTTTGGTGTAAATTATTTTGAAAATTCTTTTACCGATTTAAATTTTTACTACAATTTTGATTATACCGAAATAAATCAACCGCAGGATTCAATTTACATAAAAACTGTTGATAAAAATAAAGCCTATGGAATTTCTTTAAGACAAGATTATTATCAAGACATTTTTGATTTTCAATTAATCGGAAATTATGAATCAGCAAATTTAAAATACTATTCGTTGGTTAATAACAATCTAGATTACATACCGGTTAATTATCAAAATCTTTCGGCTTCTATTATTGCATCGGTAAATATTCTTGACAGCAGTTTAGTGCCATCAGTTTTTTATAAATTCCAGCATGGTTCTGGTTTTGAAAATATTTCCACCGCAAATGGAACTAATAACGGATTTGGCGCTGACCTTTCATATAAATATTCCAACAGTTCAAAATTTTATATCGGTTTTTCGTTTTATAAAAACGGAGCGCAGACAAATTTTACACAAAGTTATGAAGCCGGAGTTTCAGGTGCGTTTGAAAATGTTTTTGCCGATGTTAAAGTTTTTAAAAGAACAAATTATTTTCAGCCGCAAATTAATTTGCCGCAGCTATTTCAGTTATTTTATCAAGATAAATACAGCAACGATTTAACAGGCATTGGAGCCAATTTAAATTTTTCATTCTGGAAATTTAATCTTGAAACTGAAACTTCATATTACGCCTCAAACAGTTCTTCGGAATTGTTATTCTTATTTCCTAAGATAAAATTTACCGGTGCAATTTTTTATAAAAATATTTTATTCAGCGAAAATCTGAACCTAAAAACCGGATTTGTTTTTGATTATACAGGGAAAAGAAGTTCTTCATTCGGAGATTTAAATGCAGTTTCAAAGTTAGATTTTACTGCTTCTGGCGAAATTCAAAAAGTAGCAATGGTATATTTTACGTGGGAAAATTTATTAGATAACACTTACTATATTATTCCATTTTATCCAATGCCGAGAAGAGGCATTCGCTTTGGAATCGCTTGGGAGCTATTTAATTGAGCAATGTTCTTACACAAATTTTTGATCTTGAACTTAAACTTACAAACTCAGCATCTCCTTAAATTTTATTGCTTGCCTTCTAGATACTTCAATTTTATTTCCGCCTTTTAACTTAACAAGCAGCCCGCCATTCAGCCATGGCTCGATGCTTTCAATCCATTTGAGATTTATTATATGCTTTCTATTAGCTCTGAAAAATGTTTTCCCGTCAAGCCGTTCATCAAGATAATTTAGCGTACGAAGGATCAGCGGTTTATTCTCTTCAAAATACAACCGCACATAATTTCCTTCCGATTCGAAAAGCCGGACATTTGTAAGTTTAACAAACCAGCATCTATCGCCGTCCTTAACAAAAACTTGATCATTTTCTTTTAATACCGGAGATTCAAATCCTTGCAAAGATTCTTTTCGATTTCTTTCAATTAATTTTTTTACAGTATCTTCCAAACGTTTCGGTTCAATTGGTTTCAGTAAATAATCCATTGCATTATATTCAAACGCCTTAAGAGCATACTCATCATAAGCAGTTGTAAAAATAACTGTAGGAACGCTGTCAAGTTCTTCTAAAAGTTCAAATCCATTTTTCCCAGGCATTTGAATATCCAAAAAAATAAGATCCGGCGTCAATTCGGAAATTTTATTTATTGCATCATCAGCATTAACTGCTTCTCCGACGATATTTATTTCTTTATAGGGTGCTAGCAGCCTGCGAAGTTCAACCCGTGCTAATCGTTCGTCGTCAATTATTAAAGCTTTCATTTTTTATACCTCCAGTTGGAATTACTAACTCTGCTAAAACTTCTTTTTCAGAATTATTCTTGATTGAAAATGATGCTGATTCTCCATAAAGTAAATGCAGCCTGTGTTTGGTATTGTTAATGCCGAAACCAGTCGCATTTAGCAAAGCCGAATCATTAATTTGTCCAGTGTTTCTAATTTTAATATGAAGGAACGAATCAACTACTTCTGATTTTATATTTATTTCGCCGCCCTCAGTCCTTTTAGATATTCCATGTTTAATCCCGTTTTCAACCAATGTTTGAATCATCATAGGCGGCACTTCTATGTTTGATGTCTTCTGGTCTACATCAATATTATATTTTAACCTTTCTTCAAAACGAATTGTTTCCAGCGCAAGATAATCAGAAACAGTTTGCATCTCTTCGGCAAATGGAACGGTTTCGATCTTTTCCATCTTTAAGGAATATCTAAGAATATTTGAAAGCTTGGTAACCGCAGTCTGAGCGCTTTTAGGTTCAACTTCTATCAAAGCTCTGATGCTGTTTAATGCATTGAACATGAAGTGGGGATTGAGCTGGGATTTCAATGTCTTAAGTTCAAAATCTTTAACTGCCGCTTCCCAAATTAAAGATTCAATTTGCACCTGCCTGTAATTCTCAAAATAATGAACTGAAAAATAAATTAGCGCCCACAGTAAAACAGTTGTACTTAATCTAAAGATGTCTGCGAAAACGAATGCAATTTTAATATGCGATAAATGAACTTCGTGAACTCCTATATTCACCATGTAAAAGAGTATGAACATTATTGTTCCGGTGACAATGCTGCTAATTATTACACGCGGAGTAATTTTTTTAAGCGGCAGGCTTAACCAACCGTTTTTCTTAACAATGCTTCGGAGGATGTGCGTTAAAAGAACACCAGAAAAACAGAGGTATAAAAAAACTACTGCCCTTTCAAATGAGAAAGATTCAAAAGCCGCACTTACTATTATATTTGCTGCTGCATAAATTGACCAGCCTGTTAACTGGCTGATCCAATAAATTTTTCTTCTGTTCATCCGGTTGTTATACTCGGTCAATCCAATTTTATTGGGAATGCTTTGTGAAAATTCTACTTTATTCAAATAATAATTATTCTTCATTAAATATAAGCGTATCTAGTCTAAAAGAAAATCATAATTTCAAAATATCTAACAAAACAATTCTGACTTATAATTCACTATTTTAATTTTATACAAACGTTCTAAAGAACCAAAGTCTATTCTTCAAGAAATATTTTTAGTTCGACAATAAAATTAATCCAATGCTTAAGTGAAGGTCCTATTTTTATTATCAAAGGCTTTTATCAAGGATAAGCGGAAATTTGTTTATTGATCTTTTTCATTGAAGATTATTTACAGTTAATTATATTTGAACATCAAAATCCAAAACGGGTAAGTTTTATGAAACGTTTAATCATATCAATTTTAATAATTTTATTCGCGATAATAATTATGAATAATGAAATTTTTGCTCAGAATAAAAATGAACAAGAGCCGACAACTGTTAGTTCGGTAGATTTAAATAAATATGTCGGTCTTTGGTACGAAATTGCAAAAATCCCAAATAGCTTCCAGAGTAAATGTGCCCGCAATACTACTGCTGCATATAAATTAAGAGATGACGGAAAAATTGATGTAATAAATCGCTGCATTGAAAAAGACGGAAGTGTCAACGAAGCAAAAGGAATTGCAAAAGTTGTCGATACTAAAACTAATTCAAAGCTGGAAGTTAGCTTTGTTAGAATTTTAGGAATTTCATTATTCTGGGGAGATTATTGGATTATTGGACTTGATAAAGATTATAAATACGCAATTGTCGGAACTCCTTCACGAAAATACGGCTGGATTTTAAGTAGAACTCCAAAACTTTCTGAAGAAAAGATGAAAGCAGCTTTTGAAATTCTAAAAAACCAGGGTTACAATCCGAATGATTTTGAAATGACAGTACAAAATTAAAAAGAGAGCACAGCTTACGCCGCACTCTCTTTAGGGATCAACAACAACAACAACAATTTAATTAAGGATAAAATCTTAATCCAAGAGCCGCATCCACTGCAGAACCAAAATCAGGTGATAATCCTACCAATAATCCGGCTTCAAAAAATATTTCTAATGGAGTATTTCTTGGGACAACATTTACGCCGAAAACTCCTCTTACTCCTAAACCAGCACCGCCAGATCTTACATAAAATCCATTATTATCGCTGTAAAAAAAACCGTGGCTGGTTCCAAATCCGATTGCGGCTCCAGGTCCGGCATACAATTTAGCAATGGATGAATGGAATGCATCGAAGTGCCATAAATAATCAACATTTAACCTTGGGCTTCCGAAGTATGAAGAACCCAAATCAAAAACAAAAGCATTTTCTCTATTCGTCCAAAGCTTTAGTGTTGCGCCTGTCGGATCTCCAATCATTATTCCGAACCCAAACTGCCTGCCTTGAGGAGATTGTGCAAAAACTTTTTGAGTAATTCCTAAAAAGAAAACTAGAATTACAATTACGAATATCCTTCTCATGGGATTGCTCCTTATAAGTTATAAAATAATTTTATTTCTACAATCCCTCAAACAAAACATTACTAAAATGCAGATAATCTTTTAACAATGATTTAATTTCGGTCACAAAATCAAAATTAAAAATTATTACTGCTATTTTAGGAAACGAAATAATTTGTTGGAAATTATTTTTGTGGCTTCATTCCCATTGATTCCCACTCTTCTTTTGCCGGGCCATAAACTCCGGGAACTTTTAATCCTGCCTGTCTCATTAAAACTGTCATCTGAGCGCGATGATGAATTTGATGGCGAACCAGCACTTCCAATACAAATCCTTTTTTCCAATTCTGCCCGTACATATTAACTTCATCTGGCAGAGATTCATCAGTCCAATTTGCAGCAACAACTTCTAATAACTGCTTTGAGTCTCTTTTATATTGTTCTGCAATTACTTTTGCACTGGCAGGCACTTCAGAATTCCCATCTATTTCTTTTACAGGAAGTCCGGCGTGCGATGGCATTTCGCCCAATGAAATAGTAATATGCCATGCAAGTCTTCCAAGAGATCTGCCGCCTTCATTTACTTTTTGATTTAATGATTCATCGGTAAGGCTATTCAATATTTTTATAGTTGCTTCCGATTCAGATTTCCAGTCGTTCTTAAAATCAGAAATTTTGTAATACATAATAACCTCACATTAATTTATTTA
>DAIEML010000167.1 GCA_027349615.1 Ignavibacteriales bacterium
TTCAATTGTTGAAGCATAGTTTTTCAATGTCTGTTTCGGTGCACCAACGCCAGCTAAAATTTTTCCGGAACCGTGTCCGATTACTTCATGCAAGTCAGTATGAAGTGTATCGGCTATTGCTTCATATTTTTTTGCAAGCTCAAATTCGTAATCAGAAAATGAAAATTCCTTTTTCAATCCTTCCGGTTCGGAAAGATCATAAGCTAAAACAATGTTTCCAAGATTAACAGACTTTGAGCCGTACTTTTCTCTTATCCAGGTTGCATTCGGCAAGTTTATTCCAATTGGAGTTGATGGAGAAGAATCGCCGGACTCAACCACAACCGTAATTACTTTAGCAGAAATTCCAACTACATTTTTCTTTTTGAATTTCTCTTCTATCGGAGAATTATCTTCAAACCATTGCGCTTGATCGCTGATTGCTTTAATTCTTTTGGTTGCTTCTAAATCTTTAATCGAAACAATCCCTTCGAATGAGCCGCGGTAACCCAATGGATCGCTGTACACCTCAATAAATCCATTCACAGTATCGATTCTCGATTCCGTATCTTGAAGCCATAAAATATTATATTCATCGAATAATTTTAAATCACCCGTTTTATAAAACTCTACAAGCTTTGTTAACGTCAATTTTTGTTTTTCATTTTCTGAAACAGAAATTGCTTTCTCCAGCCAAAAGATTATTTTTTCAATTGCAGCAGAATACATTCCACCAGCTTTCCAGGCCTTCTCACCAACATTTCCATTCTCTTTTATCAACTTTGAATTTAATCCATATGAAATTGGTTGCGGATTATTTTTATCGACAATCTGTTTATAATATTCTTCAACTTCTTTCTGAGTCAAACCTTCATAAAAATTTCCTGCAGAGGATTCAATTACATCAACATTCGGATCAAGATTCACTCGCTGAAAATCAATATCTGGGGAAAAAATTATTGGAATTATTTTCACAATAAACTGTTCGACTGTTTCATTCTCTTCAACTGGAATTAATTGTCGATTAGATTTAGAAATCAATTCTTTAAAATAATCTGCTGTTATTTCCGGCAAGATTTTTTTGGTAGAATAATGATGATGAATTCCATTCGAAAACCAAACACGTTTTGTGTAAACCATAAATTTTTTAAAATCTTCTGTATTTCTTTCGCCGGAAAAGGATTTTAAAATCGCTTCAAGTGTTTTTCTGATTTTCAAATTGTGTTTATAATGCTGATCGTAAAGAATATCTCTGCCAGATAAGGCGGCTTCATAAAGATAATAGACAAGCTCTTTTTCTTTTAAACTTAACTCTTCAAAGCCTGGGACTTGATATCGAAGAATTTGGATGTCCGCAAATTTTTCAGTTTGATATTTAAAATCTTCTTGAATAATGGTCATAATATTTTTCTTTCATTTAAATCTTCGACTAGCTTTTCATATCCGGTAAATTGAACTGCATCCCAGCCGGCTTTCTTAGCGCCTTCAACGTAGTCTGCAACGTCATCAATAAATATATGTTCTTTGGAAGGCAATTTAGTAAACTCTTCAACTGCTTTATAAATTTTTAATTCTGGTTTAATAGCATTTGCTTCATAAGAAAGAACGAGTTTATCAAAGTTTTTTAGAAACTCAAAATCTTTCCAGCCATATTCTTTATGAATTGGATCAGTGTTTGAGAGCAGGACAAGTTTATATCTTTTCTTAAGCACCGGCAAAAGCTCAGCAACATTTTGATTGACAGTAAATATTTTTGAGTAATAATTACAAAAAGTTTCTTTATCAATTTTATGATCGACAACTTCCATCATTTTTTTTATGAACTCATCAGTCGAAATATCACCGCGTTCAAATCCGCGATGGATGTTGTAATTTGCTTTGTAATTTTCTAAAAACCTATTTCCAAGTTTTGGTTCAATTTTATTTAATCTTTCAATGACTAAATCATAATTGAATGGGATTAAAACATTTCCTAAATCAAAAACGATTACTGAATATTTTCTGTTTTGCATTTTATTTTCGATCTTATTTAATTTCAAAAAGTTTGTCTGCCAAACCGGTATTAACCTGAATTGTGCTGACTTCAAATTTAATTTTTTGCTGGCCGACTTCCTGTTTAATCGAGAATGGATATTTTATTCCGTTAACTTCTCGATAGTCACCTAAAAATGTAATTTGTGTGTATGTTCCCTGCGGTGCTGTAATATCTTTTGATTCTTCTACTTTCAATCCCGATTGTGAATCATAATATTGAATCCATTTTGTTCCCGACGGCAATATCATTTCAATCTTATAAGTTTCTTTTTCATTTACAGTATAAATTCCATCAAGCTTAAGTTTAATTCCGAGAGAATCTAAATTTATTAGAAGATCTAATGTTGATTCAAATTTTAATTTTTCAAGTTCATTCCCTTTTACTTCAAGTTTTTTGTCTTCAACCTCCATCATTCCTTGGCTTCCATCAAAGTAAATATTTTGTTTAAATGAACCAAGGTCAACAATCTGCCGCATTTTATCCGGAGCTTTTTGGTAAATTGTCATCGTTATTTTGTGCCCATTAATATTGCTTGTCATGACTGTCGTTCTATCTTCAACTTTTCTTAAATTATCTTTACCGCCGAGAGCTTTTATATAATTTTCAATTACTTTATTTGCAGTCATTCCTTCGGGAATTTTTGATGATGAAGAATCCTCTTTAGATATTTTGTTATTCGAATAATCCGGTAAAAATTTTTTGAGATTGTTTGATTTTCCTGAAGCGATATTTATCGTTAATAAAAAAATAATTATAAAATATGCCGACACATAATTTTTCATGATTGATCCAATTTAGGAAGATGATTACAAAATTGAATTGTAATATTAATAATAAATCAGTTTTAATAAAATGAAGAATGTACTAAGTTTCTATTGCAGCATAAAACTTTTTCGGGAAACTTTAATGAAAGCATTTCTAATTTCTCTTTTAATTATAATTCAAACTTCATTTGCACAAGAATATTTTATTCGCGGCAAGGCACAGGATAAAGCTTCTCAGTCACCTCTTCCTTATGCTAATATTCGAGTTGAAAATTCTTCGGAAGGAACCACCACAAACAAAACTGGTTTTTATGAACTAAGGTTGAAACATGGCGAATATAATTTAATTGCTTCGTTTATTGGTTATAATTCCGATACAATTAAAGTAAAAATTAATCAAAATCTATCCGGAATAAATTTTAATCTAACACAAACAGAAATAAATTTACCAGCAATAACGGTTAGGCCAGGCTTAAATCCGGCACTTGAAATAATTCGTAAGGCAATTTATCGAAAAGAGGAACGTAACAAAAAACTGCTAAGTTATGAGTTTGAAGCTTATACAAAAGGAATTGTTAAAACTCAAAATGATTTTTCAGCAAGCGGCCGTCAAGTTAGTTTAGGCATAGGCAGTGATACTTCTGAATTAAAAATTACAGGAATACTTGAAAATGAAAGTAAAGGTTTTTATAAAAGTCCTGATAATTACAAAGAAATTATTACTGCAAGAAAACAAAGTTCAAACTTGCCTTCTTTCGTCAATACAATAGCCGGAGGCCGGTTGGTTCAGGATTTTTATAAAGATGAATTTAATTTTTCTGGGAAAAACTTACCCGGCCCGCTTGCAAAAAATGCGTTAAACTACTACGACTTTTATCTTAAAAACACATTGGCAATCGATAAGAAAAAAGTTTATGAAATTTTTATGGAACCGCAAAACCAGAGTGATCCAGGTTTTATCGGGAATATCTTTATTACTGGCGAAACTTATGACCTGATTAAAGTTGATCTGAAAATTAATAAAGCTGCAAGTGTTGGCGGTTTGTTTGACAGTGTAAATATTTTTCAACAGTTTTCTCTTTTTGCTGATTCAATTTATATGCCCATCGATCTTCGGCTTTATATAAATATTAATTATCTCGGTATAGCAAAGCTGGCTTTTGAATTGAATACGATTTTATATGATTACAAAATCAATCCACAGATCTCAGATAACTTTTTTAACAAGGCAATTCTAACAGTTTTGCCGAATGCAGATAAAAAAGATTCCTTGTACTGGCAAAATGCTCAAACAATTCCCAACACAAGTGAAGAACAAGCCGCTTATGAAAGAATCGACAGTATTAGTAAAAAACAAGAAAATTTTCATATTAACTTTAATCCTCTATCATCAAGAATAAATTTATCTAATAATTTTTCATTTAGCGCGCCGCTTGCAATGTACCATTTCAACCGTGTGGAAGGGCATGCAATTGATTTCGGTTTATTTCTAAGTCAAGCTTCGGATCTTAGATTAAACTCTTCATTGAAATTTTCCTATGGATTTTCAGATAAAAAATTAAAATCAAATTTCGATGCAACATATTTATTCGGCGAATATAGGACTTATAGAATTTCTGTAAATGCGTTTGATAAGATGAACGTTCTCTTTGGTGGAAGCTATAACGATCTCACAACGTCAGTGCTGACGCTTTTTTCAAAAGATGATTTTAATAATTACTATTATTCCAAGGGATTCAATCTCCAGGCATCTGGCGATGTATTTTCATTTCTAGGTTTAAATGCTGGATTTACTAATCACACAGATAACAGCGCATTAAAGAATACCAACTTTTCATTTTTTGCTAAGAATAAAAATTACCTGCCGAATCAACCTATCTTTGATACAAAAATAAATGCATTAACTGCCGGCTTAACATTAGATTTTAGAGATTACATTGAAGATGGATATTTCAGAAGAAGAACTTCGTTGGGAAATTCTTTCGTAGTGTTTAACGGCATTGTTGCGCTTTCAAATTCTAGAATTTTAAAAAGCCAAACTGATTTTACTTCATATTATTTAACTAGTTGGGGAATGATAAATACATTTGGATCGACATCTCTAAACTTTCGATTCTATAGCATGTATACAACAGGTGAACGTCCTTACCAGCTTTTATATTCAATTCCCGGAAATATTAATTTAACTTCACAAAATTTTACTTTTAGAACTTTAAATTTAAATGAAATTATTGGTGATAGAATTTTAACTTTGAACTTACAAGAAAATTTGGGAAATGAATTATTTAGAT
>DAIEML010000168.1 GCA_027349615.1 Ignavibacteriales bacterium
CAAATGAGTTCGCTATCTCAAAAAACTTTTGCAGTTACACCGGAAATGGGCAAGTCACTTGGTGATGCAAATAATGAAATGAGCAAATCGATGGAAGGATTGCAAAATAGGAACAGCACACAAGCGGCGTTAAGTCAAAGCCAGGCAATGAAATCTTTAAATGAAGCCGCTGATATGATGAAGAATTCGATGGAACAAATGATGAAAGGCGGTGGCCAAGGCGGAATGATGTCATTGATGCAGCAGCTTCAGCAGATGTCGGGACAACAAATGAGTTTAAATAATTTAACGCAGATGCTTCAGCAGGCGATGAATGGGCACTTAACAATGCAGCAGCAAGCAGAGCTTCAAAGACTTGGGCAGCAGCAGGATATAATTCGAAAATCATTGGAGCAGTTGAATAAGGAAGCAATGAAATCCGGCGAATCAAAAAAAATTCCGGCAGATTTAAATCAAATTGCAAAGCAGATGGAAGAAGTTGTAAAGAATATGTCTTCAGATCAGCTTGATGATAAAACTGTTCAAGAGCAAGAACATATTCTATCAAGATTGTTGGATGCTCAACGTTCTGTTAATGAAAGAGATTATGAGAATAAAAGAAAATCTGAAGTTGGGAAAGATATTGTTCGTCAATCTCCTGCGGATTTGAATCTTAACTCTGAAAGCAGCAAAAATAAAATTAGAGATGAATTAAATAAAGCTGTTCAAGAAGGTTATACAAAAGATTACGAAGAATTAATTAGAAAATATTACGAAGCGTTACAAAAGGAAAATGTAAAAAATTGATTTAGACAGGATCGATGTGAACGAAGACTTTGTTTATCTCAGGCAAAGCAGAAACTGCATTCTGAACTTTCAATCCGATATCATGAGATTTTTCAGTTGAAGTATTTTTGTCAACGTCAATGTGAATTTCTATGTGAAATTTATTTCCGACATAATGAGATTTTAATTCATTCAATCCAAGTACGCCTTCAATTTTTAAAGCCGCGTTTGCAATTTCTAAAACCAAATCCTCTCCAGCAGCCTTTCCCATCAAATAATCAATATTTTCTTTTCCAATTTGATAGCCAGAACGAAATATAAATAATGCGATCAATATTCCGGCGATTCCATCGAGATATCGCAAACCTAATTGAACTCCAACAATTCCAACGATAGAAAGCGAAGAGGCAAGTACATCATTTAAACTATCAACTGCACCAGCTTTAAGTGCCGGGCTTTGAAATTTTTTACCGATTGATGATTGGTATTTCATCAGACCGAGCTTTGTTAATACTGTTACTATTAAAATTATGTAGACTAACGGTGTAATATGTGTAGAATAAGGATTTAGAATTCGGTTTATGGATTCTTCAACTAAATTAATTCCGACGACGGCTGTGAATAAAGCTATTAAAAAGACAGAGATTGGCTGCGCCGCATTGTGGCCGAACTGATGATCTTTGTCAGGATTTTTTAGTGAAATTCTGACACTGTACATTATAGCTGCTGATGAAATAATATCTGTTAAAGAATTTATTGCATCGGAAATTACAGCAATTGAATTAGAAATTATTCCAGCTATTGCCTTGATCAGAAAAAGAAATATATTAGTTATGAGCGAAAAATTAGTTGCTCGCTTTAATATCTTAGCCATGAATTAGAATAAAATTGATAAGTAAAAATAATTAAATTTTGTAAACTCAATGCAGTAACATTTGTCAATTTTAATTTTTTTTTACTAAATAACAAATTATTTCTGCATATTATTCTAAATTTGTTTCTTATTATATTTAAGCTGTAAGTTGAAAAAAATCAATAATATTTTTGTTATAAGCGTTTCGCATCCGGCCTTTAGCTGTGCGAAGTTTGATTTAATTATAAAATCATTATATTTTCAAACAATAACTAAAAATAATGCTCGAAGTAATTAAAGATACAGTGAAAATAATCGGCAAAGTGAGTCAAAGTTCTTCGGGATATTTAGCTAAATTTAACTCGACCGGCAACCAAATTTTAACAGCATTTGGAGAGAAAGAAGAAATTTACAGTATTTTTAACAATTCTCTTTTGCAGTTAAACAATTCAAATAAAATATGCATTGATGAAATTAAAAAATTAGCATCTTTCAAAAAATTAAATAAAACTTTTTCATGGAATTCATTCTATGTTAAAAAGTTATTTTCTAAGGAAAAAAATAATTATGCTTATTATATATTTTTATTTTCAAAAGAAAATGAAAATTTTAATGAAGATAATTTGTTTGCTATAAAACCTATGCTTGATAACCTAACGAGCCAAATTAAAAATTTTGATATTTCTTCTGAATATTCTAAAGAGGAATCTTCTAGAAGTTTAAAAGAAATTAATGGAAGTTCGGATATAAAGAATAACGTTTTTCTTAAATCTATTTTTGACGCTTCGGAAGATTTGGTTTTTGTTCTTGATCAGGACGGCTGCTTTTTAAGCGTAAATGATTACGGTGCCGCAAGCTTGGATTATGAAGCAAAAGAATTATTAAGCACACATTTTATAGAACTCGTTGCTTCAAAAAATAAACAGGTAATGGCAAAATCATTTCAAAAAATTTTGGATGAAAGCACTTCTTTAAAATTATCCGGCGGGTTAGTAACTTTTGAAGCAATTTTGATCAGCAAATTTGGTAATGAAATTATTTTCCAGATAAATTGTAAAGCTATTAGAAAAAAAGAAAAAATTGTTGGCGTAATCGGAGTTGGTAAAAATATAACTGAGCTTCGTACATTTGAAGAAAAAATAGCTGATTTAAATAATAGATTAATTGAAGCAAACAGAATTATTTCTGTTGAAAGACAAAGAGCAAAGCGTCAATCAGCAATTCTGGCCGAATTGAATAAAATGAAGAATGAATTTATTTCTAATGTGTCGCATGAATTAAGAACTCCACTAGCTTCAATAATTGGCTTTTCCGAAACAATTTCTTCTGATCCAAACATGCCTGATGAAATGAGACGCGATTTTAATGAGATTATTTTAAATGAAGGTAAACGATTAGCTAAATTAATAAATGATGTTTTGGATATATCAAGATTAGAAGGCGGACAAATTGAATTAACGAAATCAGAGTTCGATATAATTAAACTTATTGAAGAATCTATTGAAGCTAATAAGAAAATTATTGATTCTAAAGAAATTACTTTAACTTATGAATTTTCTGCTGAAAATATTCTTATTACTGCTGATAAAGAAAAATTATTAGTAGTTTTGAATAGTTTGATAAATAATGCTGCTAAATTTACTCTCCCGAACGGAAGAATAAAAATTACAGCTCAAAGTTTATACAAAGAATTTGAAATAACCATAAGCGATACAGGTGTTGGTATTCCGGAAAAAGATATCCCGCTTATATTTCAAAAATTTTATCGGGTTAACCGACCGGGAATTGACGTGCCTGGTACAGGATTGGGCTTGGTTTTTGTTAAACAAATTGTAGATTTGCACAAAGGTTTTATTTCAGTTCAAAGCGAAGTTAATAAAGGAACTACGGTAATAATAAAATTACCAAGGGATTCTAAAAATTAATAATTATAGAGGGAAGCGTGGGTAAATTAGTTTTTATTGTTGATGACGAACAAGCTATTTCCAAACTGCTCACCTATTGGGTAAAAGATAAATGGAAATATGACATAGAAGTATTTTCTACCGGGGAAGATGTTTTAAGAAAATTAAACTTAAAACCTGATCTTATTCTTCTTGATATAATGCTTCCAGGAATGGACGGAATTGAAGTGTTAAAAAGAGTAAAACAGTTTGATGAAAATCTTCCAGTTATAATGCTCTCAGCTCAAGGCAGTATTGAAGTTGCTGTTGATGCCTTACGCTTTGGCGCATTCGATTATTTTCCAAAACCAATTGATATTCAGCGGCTTGAGCCGGCAATTAAAAATGCGATTAAAAGCTATGATCTTACTAAGGAATTGGAAAACCTTAAAGAAAATGTTAAGAAAGAATATAGTTTTGATAATATAATTTCTGCTGATGGAAAAATGCAGGATGTATTTAAACTAGTTTCAAAAGTTTTAAATAATGAAATCACATGTTTAATATATGGCGAAAGTGGAACCGGTAAAGAACTAATTGCCAGAGCAATTCATTATAACGGAAAAAGAAAGGATAAACCTTTTATCGTTGTTAATTGCGCTTCAATTCCAAGAGAACTTTTGGAAAGTGAATTATTCGGGCATGAGAAAGGTTCATTTACCGGAGCTCATCAAAGGAAACTTGGTAAATTTGAACTTGCAAATGGCGGAACAATTTTTCTTGATGAAGTCGGCGAATTGGAAATGCTGCTGCAGGCAAAACTACTTCGCGTAATACAGGAAAAAGAATTCGAACGAGTTGGCGGTACTGAATTAATTAAATCAGACGTTAGAATTATTTCAGCCACAAATCGAGATCTGAAACATGCAGTTGAGAATAAAGAATTTAGAGAAGATTTGTTTTATCGTTTAAATTCTTTCCCGATTGTTATTCCACCTTTAAGACAAAGGAAAGGTGATATCTTAGTCCTTGCGCAGCATTTTTTAGAAACTTTTAATAAAAAATTAGGTAAAAACATAAAAGGTTTTTCTAAAAAAGCATTGAAATTAATTTATGAATATAATTGGCCGGGCAACATACGTGAAATGGAAAATATGATTGAAAGGTGTTTAATAATTTGTGAAAAAGATACAATTGATTTAGATGATTTGCCTTCAAATGTTCGTGCTGCTGAACCGGTTGGTAGCGCGGATATTTCTGCGCCTCTATTTAACGATGAAGTTATTGTACCTTTTGAAAAATTGAAAGAAGAGTCTATCCGGCATGCGCTGAAGGTAACAAAAGGGAACATAGTTGAAGCTGCAAAAAAACTTCAATTAGGAAGAGCAACGATTTATAGACTAATGGAAAAATACCATATTGAAAATCGCGCTTATGAATAATTTTCATTATTAAAAATTAATTTTATTGGGTTGTATCATGGATTTTATTAGAGAAAAACACGGCGATATTATTGTTGAAGTAGTAAACCTTACAAGGGCTACACTTAAAGAAGCTGAA
>DAIEML010000169.1 GCA_027349615.1 Ignavibacteriales bacterium
TATGTAGTGCTTGCAGCAATGCTGTTCTTTTTGTCTTATACAAAACAGAGTAAAGAACCGATTGTGGTAGAATAAATATTTAACTGAGCTGCTCAACTTCATGTTGTTGAGCAGCATTTTAAAGGGTTTTTATTAAAGGATAATATAAACATTATGAGACTTCTATTTGTAATTTTCTGTTTTTTATTTTCTATTAATATTTTCTCTCAAGAGAAAATACTCACCGGCAAAGATGTAAGCAAATTAGATTCTTTATTGATGAATGGTGAAATATCAAAAGTTAAAGATTATATATCCGCTAAGGATTCGCTTGTTAAAAATGGAAATTATAGTGAGAAAGAAATAGATCAATTTCAAAAAGCTAAAAATCTTTATGATGATATGTTTGCTAAAGACGAATTTAGGGCAAGTCTATCTTCGGATGAAATGTTAAGGTACATATCGCAATATAAAATGCTTAACAATAGTTTTGATGAAGATGTAGCCGGAGAGCAAGCGTCAGCTGGTTATAGAAAGTTTTTAGAAAAGTCAGATAACAAAGAATATAAAGAAGCTATTAAGTTCTATACGATTGCATATTTTTTTAAAGAGCGATTTTTAAATAATAATAATTCAGATATAGTATTGAATTATAAATTGGCTCATAAGAATTTGAGAAGCGGTAATTATCAAGAAGCTTTGAAACTGTTTGAGTATGTAAAATCAATTACGACAGATGACAGACTTTATACTGATATAAGCGACAGCGTTAAGTATTTTATTAAATTAACTGAAGAGAAAATTTCAGATCAAAATTTAGAAAAAGAATTGTGGCAGCAAAAAGATATTGCTAAATATTATGTTAAAATAAATGCCGGCGCAAATTTAAACTATACTCCGGTGCTTAATAATCCTAATTGGTATTTATACGATTTTAAAGGTGACTATATTAAGATTTCAAAAATACCTTCGTCTGTTAGCGTTAGTTATACTTTTAGCGGTAATGTTTATATATGGAACGGCATTATAATAGGCGGACAATACAGCACCGGCAAGATGACTTATACACCGGTGACGAGTTCATATATTTTAAATATGCCCGACGCCGAATTTAGTTATACTTCTTATTCGCTCTTTGGTAAATATCTTTTTAGACTGGAAGCAGGCCTTCGACCTTATGCCGGATTTGGATATGGTAAAATATCTGGTACAAGATCTGAGATTAATGGAGTAACTGACAGGTATCATAATATATTCAATTCAGAAAGTGTTGATATGACAAGCCCGGAATATATGCTGCAAATAGGAACCGAATATATTTTTAAGAAGACAAATAATGTAATGTTCGATTTTGTCATTAATATTTACAATGTACCTAAGAACAATGATTCAATTGCCGGAACTTATTTTTCTACCTGCTTAGAACTTGGAGTTATAATTTAGTTTTCAGGCAACCAGTGTTTTAAAAAAATTGTGAGTTTCATTTTTTCATTGCTTCTTTGATTATATCAATTAATTGTGTTTTGGTAAATGGTTTGGAAAGATAATGAGTACAGCCTGCAGAGATAAACTTTTCTTTATCGCCTCGCATAGCAAATGCAGTAAAAGCAATTATCGGTGTGTTTTTATAATCAGCTATATTTCTAATTTCCATTAATGCTTCTAATCCGCTAATACCTGAACCAAGATTTATATCCATAAGAATCAAATCAAATTTTTTTGATTTACATCTGTCAACAGCATCCTTGCCGCTTTTTATGCTTTCAAGCTCATAATTATTTTTTAAATATATCTCAGTTAATGAAATTGAAGTTTCGTCATCTTCAACAAGTAAGATGGACGGTTTAGTTAATGTATTATGTAGATTATCATTATCCATTTAGGTAGTTAAAATATTATTCAAAAATATTCAATTAGTCTCATTTCCAATATAAGCGGGCAGTTTAATAATAAGAGTGGTTCCTTTGCCAATTTCACTTTCAACTGAAATACTGCCATTAAGTTTATCGACAAATCTTTTTGTAATTGTTAATCCCAATCCGATCCCTTCAAAATTTCTTCCGTAACCTTCACTAACCTGCCTGAATTCATCAAAAATTATTTCCTGACTTTCTTTCGCAATGCCAATGCCCGTATCAATTACTTTTATAACAATCAATGAATTCGCATTCTTAATTTCTTCTTCTACTTGAACGATAACGCAGCCTTTTTTTGTAAACTTAATTGCATTGTCCACAACACTTTCTATAATTGCCGTAAATAATCTTCTATCGGTTCTCAACTTAAATGTATCTCTGGTGCTGTCAAGATTCAAGAGCAGTCCTTTTTTATCAGCGGCATTTTTTAATAGCTTAAGAATTTCTTTTACGCATTCAATTCCGTCAAAAAGAACATTCATAATTTCTAATTTATCTGCCTCAATCCGTGAGAGATCGAGTATTAAATTTAACGTGGACAAAAGCCGGTTGCCGCTGTTGTAAATAGTATCTGCCATATCTTTATGTTCTTCTGATGTAAGTTCTGAACTTAAAATTTGTGAAAAGCCAAGTATACCGATGAGCGGCGTTCGCAATTCATGACTCATATTTGCGAGGAAGCTGGATTTCAGTCGATTCATTTCTTCAGCTTTTTCTTTTGCCTGCAATAATTCAAGTTCACCTTTTTTCCTTCTTGATATATCTCTCGAAACAGATATTATAGTTTCAATCCGGCCTGTCTTTTTGTTAATTAATTTTTTAGAAGCTGATTCAAACCATGTATATGAACCATCTTTTTTCTTTACGCGGTAATTAATGTAATAACTATCTTCTTTGTCTAAAAAATTTTTGCGTTTTGATTTTATATTTTCTTGATCGTCAGAATGTAAGAACTCAAAAATGGAATGATTCTGCATTTCTTCTGATTTATAACCAAGCAATTTATCTGATACAGGTGAAACGTAAGTGAAGATTCCGTTTTCATTAGTTGTAGCTATTAAATCAGTTGAGTTTTCAGTAATGAGGCGGTATCTTTTTTCACTTTCTTTTAATTGTTCGGTCATAGTTCTTTGTTCGGTTACATCAACATGCAAAACTACAATTCTAACCGGACCTTCACCTTCAAATTTATTAACTCTTCCTTGAAACCATTTTGTATTTTCCTCGCCAGTGCAATTATATTCCTGGATATATTCTTTCTCATAATTATTAATGACAGACATAATTCCCGTTGCAAATTTAATAGAATCAGGTTTATTCAAATGACGACACTGCTCAAGATAATTTTCATTCGGTAAAACTCCCTGCGGCACACAAGAATTTTTAATAGAATTATTTTTCCATGATTTGTTTGCTTCTAGTATAATTCCATTTTCATTAAGAATTGCAATTTGCACCGACATTGCATTCACAGTAGAAATTGCAAACCGTTCTGATTCCTTTAAAGCACTTTCTGCAATTTTTAATTTTTCTCTTTCTTCAGATTCTTTTAATGCTCTTAATATTGCGGGAACTAATTTTGCTGGTTTGTCTTTTAATACATAATCTGTCGCGCCATTTTTTAATGCTTCGATTGCTCTGTCTTCGCCAATATGGCCGGAGACATAAATGTATGGAATATCGGGAGCTAAATCTTTAGCAATTCTTAAAGCTTCTAATCCGTTAAATGAAGGAAGTGCAAAGTCGGAAATTATCAAATCAAATTTTTTATTAGTAAGAGCTTTTTGAAAATCTTCCTGGTTATCTACTCTTTGGATTCTGCAAAAAGTTATTTCGGAATTTATAGTTTCATGAATTAACGCAGCATCTTCAGTACTATCTTCCAGATGAAGAATGTTAATGATTTTTTTCATAACATCTTTCTAATCTTTGATGATGTCTATTTACTCTTAGTAAATCTAGGCGGAGGTTCGTTGATAACTGCCCAAAAGAGTCCTAGATTTTTTACAGCTTTAATAAATTCTTCAAAATCTACGGGCTTAACAACGTAAGCATTAACTCCGAGAATGTAGCTTTCAATTATATCTCTTTCTTCGCGCGATGAAGTCAAGATAACTGTCGGGATTGATTTTAGGTTTTCATCGGATTTTATTTTATTCAAGACTTCCAATCCATTTACTCTTGGCATTTTAATATCGAGTAAGATTAATGCGGGGTTTCCATTATTACGGTTTGCGAAATTTTCTTTGTAGTACAAATAATCGAGAGCTTCCTGGCCGTCGTTAACAACAACAACCTCGTTTGCAAGATTAAATTCTTGTAATGCGGCAAGTGTTAATTCAACATCTTTTACATCATCTTCAGCAAGCAGTATCCTTTTTAAATCATTCATACGTTTCCTTTTTATTTAAAGTAAAATAAAATTCGGCGCCTTTATTTATTTCACCAGTAGCCCAAACTTTTCCGCCGTGGCGAGTTATTATTCTTTTAACGTTAGCAAGCCCAATTCCAGTTCCTTCAAATTGGCTTTCGCTGTGAAGCCTCTGGAAAACGCCAAACAATTTATCGGCATATTTCATATCGAAGCCGGCGCCGTTATCTTTTATAAAAAAAGTATATTCATTTTTCCCAGGCAGTGTTCCGATTTCTATGACTGCATTGTCTATTTTGCTAGTGTATTTTACGGCATTGGAAATTAGATTAAGAAAAACTTGTTTTAGCAGAACCCTGTCACCGGTAATAATTGGCAGATCTTCAATTTTCCAAATAATATTTCTTCCATTTAAATCGCTGCTTAATTCTGCGATGCAATCTTTAACTAAATCTCCGGAATTTATTTTTGTATTATTCATTTCGGCTCTGCCCATTCGGGAAAATGATAACAAATCATCTATTAGCAAGCCCATTTTTTTTACTGCACCGGTAACATAGCCGAAATACTTTTTATCTTTATCATTTAAGTTTTCACCGATATCCTTTTCAAGCATTTGAATGAAGCCGGCGATATGGCGAAGCGGCGCTCTAAGATCATGAGAAACGCTGTAGCTGAAAAATTCTAATTCTTTATTAAGCTCTTCTAAGCGAATAGTATGCTCTTTAAGCTCTTGAGCTACTTTCATTTTTTCAGTAGTATCTTTTAATATTTTTATGAATCCGGTGATT
>DAIEML010000016.1 GCA_027349615.1 Ignavibacteriales bacterium
ATGAAAGAGGTATGGTCTGGGATAAAACTCTCGCACCGTTCCATGTTCATCTCATTGGATTAAACATGCGGAAGGAAGAAGTAGTTAAAGCATCTGAAAAAATTTATAATGAATTAACTAAAGCCGGAATCGAAGTTTTGTTTGATGACCGTCTCGACGCTCAAGCTGGCTTTAAGTTTAATGATGCCGATTTGATCGGGATTCCGGTGCAGGTAATTGTTGGAGATAAAAAATTGAAAGATGGAAAAATTGAAGTGAAGATTAGAAAGTCAGGCGAGAGGTTTGATATATTATTATCTGATTTAAATAGCAAAGTAAAAGAATTATTAAAATAAAATGAAGCTCACTGAAAAGTGAGCTTCATAAAAATATAAAGATTTATTCTGCTTCCGGTTTACCTCTCATCGAGTCCCAAATTACATAAGCACACAAAAGTGCAAAAGCGATTAATGCAACAAGTTCGGCTGAATGTGAACTTTGCCAATCGTTGTTTACCCAATTGAATCCGAAGTAACGTAGCAATGCACTTACAACTCCCATTAAAGCGCCACCGGCAATAAATCCTGATGCAATTAAAGTACCACGTTCTCTTCTTGCAGTATTAATTTTTTCATCTTTGCTTCTTGTGGAAACATAATGCGCAATTAAACCGCCGACGAGCAGCGGTGTATTAAGCTCAAGCGGTATGTACATGCCGAGTGCAAATGCAAGTGCTGGAACATTTAACATTGTAAGTATAAGTGCGAATAAAGCTCCAGCAATGTATAACATCCACGGTGCAGGCTGATGCGCCATCAAAGGTTGAATAACGGCTGCCATTGCGTTTGCTTGCGGCGCAACAAGTGCATCCGGTCCGGTGAATCCGTAAGTTTTATTTAGAAGTAAAATTACCCATCCTACAGTTGCAGATGAAACAAGAACTCCTAGAAATTTCCAGCTTTCTTGTTTGTAAGGGGATGAACCTAACCAGTAACCAATTTTTAAATCTGTAATAAATCCACCTGCCATTGATAATGCAGTGCAGACAACGCCGCCAATTAAAAGTGCAGCAACCATTCCAGAGTTACCGCTCAATCCTGCAGATACCAAAATGATAGAAGAAAGAATTAGCGTCATTAAAGTCATCCCTGATACCGGGTTGGTTCCGACAATTGCTATTGCTGTTGCAGCGACCGTTGTAAATAGAAATGAAATAACTAGAACTATTAACAAACCAAGAATAGCGAACCAAACATTGTTTACAACTCCAAAATGATAATAGATAAAAATTAAAATCGCACTTGTAATTAAAGCAAGAACAATAAACTTCATGCTTAAATCTTTTTGCGTACGTAATTGATTTTCAATTGCTTTCTTTTTTCCTAAAAGTTCTTTAGCTGCAAGTGAAAATGCTTTAGCAATTATTTTTGATGATCTGATTATTCCGATAATACCGGCCATTGCAATTCCGCCGATGCCGATATGACGAACATAGTTGTTAAAAATTTGTTCTGCTGACATATCTTTAATCAGCAGCGAAACATTAGCTCCAAGCGGCTGTGTCAAACCTTGACCAAAATATGCAACTAGAGGAATTAATACATACCAGGAGACGAAAGAACCTGCAGCAATAATTGCAGAGTACCTTAATCCAATTATATAACCTAAACCAGTAACCGCGGCGCCGACATTTATTCTAAAAACTAATTTGGTTTTATCCGCAATCTTTTCTCCGATTGGTAAAACACGCGATGTAAAAACTTCGCTCCACCATCCGAATGATGCAACAATAAAATCATACAAGCCACCAATAATTCCACTGACAACAAGAACAATTGCTTGCTTGCCGCCTTTTTCTCCGGCAACTAAAACTTCTGTAGATGCAGTTGCTTCGGGGAAAGGGTATTTGCCGTGCATATCGCTTACGAAAAATTTTCTAAACGGAATTAAAAATAAAATTCCAAGTATACCACCAAAAGCTGAAGCAAGAAAAATTTTGTAAAACTCAGCATTAAGATTTAATATATACAAAGCAGGAATTGTAAAGATTGCGCCGGCAACTATCAATCCGGAATTTTGTCCGATCGATTGGATGATAACATTTTCTCCGAGTGCATTTTTCCTTTTAGTTCCGGCAGATAATCCAACAGCAATAATTGCAATTGGAATGGCTGCTTCAAAAACTTGCCCAATTTTTAATCCGAGGTAAGCGGCAGCAGCAGAAAATACAATTGCCATAATTACTCCCCAAATTACAGAATAAGGAGTAACTTCCGGAACCGCTTTGAAAGGAGGCATTACAGGAATATATTCTTCTCCAGGTTTCAATTCCGTATAAGCGTTTGAAGGAAGCCCTTTTAAATTTTCACCGTTGATGTGTGTTTCACTCATAAATTTTTTCCCGATGATGTTTGTTGATAATCGAACGTGGTTAAAGTTTCTTTTTGATTTTTTTGTTTATCAATTTTATTATAATCTAATTCTGAACCAAGTACGCTATGAGGAATTAAATAAATAAAAAGAAGTAGAATTGCTGCGCCTAAAACCCAAACTTTTGGTCGCTTAGATTTATGAATAGCTACTGCTGCAATTATCCACCCCAAAAAAGCTATTAAAGTTTTATTATCAGTTAAATCAAAACCAAATGGAACACCGGTCCACAAAGCTCCAAAAGCATAAAGCTGCACCAACGGGCCAAGTATTAAACCGCCGATAAATAAAACTCCTAGTGTCCAGAAAGTATGTTTTTTAAAATTTGGTTCTTTATTAAAAAATTCTAAACCTGTACGTGTTGAAAGAAGCATTGCAAAAAACATTGCAAGTACATGCGGAATAAGAATATAAAGTGGAACATCTCCTTTGAACCTAATTACCAATGGTTCTTTTTCAGGAATAGCAACTACTTGATTTTGATTTCTCAAAATTAGTTGATATTGAATTTTACCAGCAGGCGGCTGTTTTGGCAGCATGGCAGTTAAAGTATCAGCAAAATAAGCCATCGGAAAGATTGACCAATCATCTTTCGACTTATATCGCCTCCACATAAGAAATCCTTTTACATCAGTGTGATTTGTTTTCAACTTTATCACGTAATCTTCTGAGCTGCTATGGCTTCTTTCAAGTTTATAAAAAATTTTTTTATTGTTGATTGAAACATTTCCGCTAAAAGGATAAGTCGGTCCGGTTACCCTTTGATAATAAGCCCCGGTTACAGTTATTACAACTGCAATTAGCCAGAATAAAAAAGTTTTTTTCATTAGTCCCCGTTAACAATTAAATATGGTTCAAAATTAAGAAGATTTCATCTCTTAAAGCAATTAAATTTTTTTAAATCGAAGGTTATTTTTCTTCTATTTATTATTTTTAATCTTATGAAAGGAAAACTTTATCTCGTTTCGACACCGATTGGAAATTATGAAGACATAACTCTTCGGGCATTAAATGTTCTAAAGTCGGTTGATATCATAATCTGCGAAGAATTTAAAGAAGCTCGGCGTCTGCTTTCTCATTATCAAATTTCCAAAGAATTATTTTCATTGAATGAGCATAACGAAAAAGAAGTTGTTGATGAAATAATCTTAAAACTTGTTGAAGGAAAATCTGCCGCACTAATTTCCGATTGCGGAACGCCATTGTTTTCTGATCCAGGGCATTTACTGGTTGAGATTTGTATTTCGCAGAACATCCAAGTAGTTCCGATTCCCGGTGCAAGCTCGCTTTTGCCGGCATTAACGGGCTCTGGATTAGACTTTGAAAAATTTTATCACTACGGTTGGCTTTCACCCAAAACAGATATTCGCAAACAGCAGCTTTTTAAATTAAAGAATTTAAATGAAGTTGTTATTTTAATGGATACACCATACAGATTAAAAAGTCTGCTTGAAGACATTGTAAAAATTTTGGGAAAAAATATTCGCACGGTTCTAGCGTTTCAATTAACAATGAATGATGAAAAATTTTATCGCGGAACTGCTGAAGAGATTTTGAAAATTGTTGTAGAAAATAAATTGAAGGGTGAGTTTGTGCTGCTTCTGGATTTGAAAAAAATTAATAGATAGTTTTGATTCTGAATTACTTTTCTTTGATCATCAACGCAACATTTTCAATATGATAAGTATGCGGAAACATATCAACAGGTCTAATTTTAATTAATTTATATCCGGAATTTGTAAACAATTTTATATCTCTTACTTGCGTTGCTGGATTGCAGCTTACATAAACAATCTTTTGCGGATATAATTTTATAACATCATCAATTGTGTTTGTGTGCATTCCGCTTCTCGGCGGATCGAGAATTACAACATCAGGCGAAGGCAAACTTTTTGCTTCGACTAATGGTAGAAAAGTTTTATATAAATCAGCCGTAAAGAAATGAACATTTGAAACGTTATTAATTTTTTTATTTTCTTCTGCATCATTTACTGCTGATTCAACTGATTCAAAAGCATAAACTTCTTTCGCTTTTTCTGAAACGAAAATTGAAATTGTCCCGGCCCCGGAATAAAGATCATAAATAATTTCATTACCTTGCAATTCGGCAAATTCTAATGCGGTTTTATATAATTTTTCTGCTTGAAGAGAGTTTGTTTGGAAAAATGAATTCGCACTGATTCTAAATTTATAATTTCCGATTTGATCAAGAATAAATCCCCTTCCAAAAATAATATTTTCATAGTCGCCTATAGCAACAGTAGCTCTTTTTTGATTTATGTTATTTACAATCGTAGTTATTTGAGGAACTTGATTAATTAAAATTTCCTTAAAGCTACTTATTGCTTTTTCGTCTACAGAGAATGTAACAATATTAACCATTAAGTCATCAGTATGATGAGAAGTTTTTATAACAAGATTCCTCAAAAATCCGGACTGAATTTTGGTTGAGTATGGAAGAATATTTTTTTCTTTAAAGAATTTTCTTGTAACATTTAGAATTTTATTACTTCATTCAGATTGAAGAAAACATTCCTCAATATCTAAAACTTTATCATAAACTTGTGGGACATGAAGACCAAGTGCAAAATCTTTTTCAACAATTTGAGTTGATTGTAATTCTTCTTGAGTAAGCCAGCGTTTATCCGAAAAAGAGAACTCCATTTTATTCCTATAAAAGAAAATTTTATTTGATGGAATTATTTCTTTAATCGAAAAATCATTAAAGCAGCCCATCTTTTCGAAAATTTCTTCAACTTGCTGTTGTTTATATTTAACTTGCTGCTCATAATTTAAATCCTGCTGTTTGCATCCTCCGCACTCACCAAAGTATTTGCATTTTGCTTTGGTTCTTAAAAGAGAAGAAGAAATAATTTCAATTACTTTTGCTTCCGCATACGATTTTTTGATTTTTTTTAATTCCGCTTTTACTTTATCACCTGGATAAGCGCCATCAACAAACACAACATAATTCGAAATTGGAGTTTCATTCTTTGGGATATCCGATCGAATTTTTTCAGCACTAACTTTTGCTATCCCTCTTCCTTCAAATGCATATTTTTCTATATCTAATTCAATTATGTCGCCTTTTTTCAAATTTATCCTTTCTTCATAATCAGCATTTTGAATCCGATGTAAGCATCGCCGCCGAGTTTAAGATAAGCATTCGATTCATGACTAATTTTATTTAACAGCTTTTTGTAATAACTTTTTTCTTGATCAGAAAAACTGCTGTTTTTTTCTTTCAACATTCTACTGCTTTGAGAATAAAAATCTTTTAAAGTATGTGAGAGATTATGTTCTTCTGTTATTAGAAATCCTTTTTCTTCATAATATTTTTTTAGCTCATCAAAGTGCAAAGGTGAAATGTCGGAGCTTTTCCAAATATCAATAACAAACTGCGGCGGAGATTTTGTCAAACTTATATTTTCACCGACACATAAATAACCGCTAGGTTTTAATATTCTTTTAATTTCTTTTATAATTTTATTTCTTTTACTATTTGAGATTGAAGCTTGAGCATATACTAAATCAAAATTGGAATCGGGGAAATCTGTATTGTCAAAATCCATTAATCTAACACTTATTTCTTTTTTATTTGCTAGCAGCAGCCTTGATTTCAAAAGTGGTTCTTCTTCATCAACAATCATAATTACTTTTGATGCGCCTTCGGAGGAGAAATTAATTGAAATTTCTTCACTCCCAGAGCCGATAACCAAAATTGCAAATCCTTTTACGTCAACTTTGGAAAGTAAAATTTTTAGCTGCTGATCTGTCCCGGGAAGAAAAAATTTTGTGTTCATAAAAAAATTAAATTGATTTGTTATCTTTGCGAAGCAAACATAAATAATATTTTGTTATTTTTCTTTTGATAAACGGGGTTCTCTTATGAAACAGTTTCTTATAGTTTTACTTTTATTCCCGCTAACGTTCAGTTATACTGATAAAGATTCAACAAATTTTTTCTCTGATAATAAGAAAAATAATGATTATACTAAATGGATTGTTGGATTAGGAATCGGCAGATATGTAGATTGTGGCGGGATTCATGACGTTCAGGATGTCGGAGTATTATTTAAAAAATATAAACAAAACGGACTTACTTATGGGGGTAGTTTTAATGTTATTCATGGTCTTGATAAAAATGGAATTGTGCCTACAGTTAATGGAATGATAGGCTACAATCATAAATATTTTGAAGTTAGCGGTGGTCTTGGTCTTCCGAATATTTTTAATGCCTTAATAAGACTAGGACCGGAGGATTATAATTTAAATATACAGGGCTTTTCAAGCGTTCCTTATTTTACTGGCAAAGGAATTGTCAGTGCAGGAATTTCAGTTACAAAATATTTCGAAGCTGGAGCCGGCATAGGAATTCCAGTTGGATATTATTTTAGCGGAATTATTCCTTTTAATGAATCAAACAAAATTCGAATGACCGTTAAATTTCCTACTGACAATCGAAATGAATATGGGATTTCTATTTCGCTCATACATTTTAATTTTTAATTAGAAAAATTAATCGATTATTGGATTACTTCATTTATTACTTTCGTTGCCTTTCAAATTTAGTTGAACTATTTTTATGAACAAAAATCGGTAATCAATTAGAGGGTCAGATGAAAACTTTCCTAACTCTTATTCTGTTTATTCCATTTATACTTTTCGCACAAACAAAACATCCGCTAACTGTTGATGATTTGTGGTCGATGAAAAGAATCGGCACTTTTGAACTTTCACCGGATGGAAAAACAATTGCTTTTTCTGTTACAACATATAGCATGGATGAAAACAAAGGCACCACCAATATTTATTTAATTAATTCTGACGGAACAAATCTTCACTCATTAAACAATTCTAGGAAAAGTGAATCTTCGCCTAAATTTTCTGCAGATGGAAAAAAGATTGCATACTTGGCTGATGATCAAATTCATACTTGTAATATAGATGGTTCTGATGATCAACAGGTAACCAATCTTTATACAGGTGTTGATGATTTTCGCTGGTCGCACGACGGCAAAAAATTTCTTATTATCTCTTCAGTTTACCCCGATTGCGGATCGCAGGATTGCAACAAGAAAAAAGATGAACTGAAAAAAGAAACCAAAGTTGACGTAAGAGTTATTACTCATTTGATGTATCGGCAGTGGAATAGATGGCTGAATGATAAAAGAAGTCATTTGTTTTTGTTTGATGCTTCATCAAAAGAATATTTTGATTTAAATTATTTAATGCATAATGACGTTCCTCCGCTGGATTTAGGAAGTGAAAATGATTTTAATTTCTCTCCGAATGATAAAGAAATTGCATACACAATGAATCCGAATTCAGTTGTTGCAAACAGTACAAATAATGAAGTTTATACTGTAAATGTTTCTGATATAAAGAAAGATGAAAAAGCTCCGGCAAAGAAAATTTCTGAAAGTAAAGGAAATGATAATCAGCCGGTCTATTCACCAGATGGTAAATACATTGCATTTACATCGATGCTTGTACCTGGACATGAATCTGATCAGCAGTTTTTGATTTTATATGACCGACAAACCGGAAAATTAAAAAATATTACCAAAGGCTTTGATAGATCGATAGCTGAAATTGTTTGGTCGCCGGATTCAAAAGAAATTTATTTTACCGCAAATAATGAAATCTTCAATTCAGTTTACAAAATAGATGTCAACACTGGCAAAATAAAGTTGATTTTGAAAGATCACAGCAACACCGGATTAGCTTTATCAAATGATGGAAAAACGATTTATTTCAAACAGCAAAGATCAACATTGCCGTATGAAATTTTTTCAATGAATAATGACGGCGGAGACATTAAACAGATTACAAACATTAACAAAGATCTTTTGGCAAACATTGAAATGATTCCGCTTGAAACTTTTTGGTGCAACGGTGCTGATGGGAAAAAAATTCAATCGATTTTGGTTAAACCGCCATTCTTTGATCCTTCAAAAAAATATCCAATGATATTTTTAATCCATGGTGGACCGCAGGGGCATTGGGAAGATGATTTTCATTATCGCTGGAATACAGAATTATTTGCTTCAAAAGGTTACGTTGTAATTGCGCCCAATCCAACAGGAAGCACCGGTTACGGACAGAAGTTTACAAATGACATTTCGAAAGATTGGGGTGGAAGGCCGTATCATGATTTGATGGATGTTTATGATTATGCAGTAAAGAATTTTAAATATATTGATCCAAAAAATACTTTTGCTGCAGGCGCTTCTTACGGCGGATATATGATAAACTGGCTTGAGGGACACACAAACAGATTCAATGCTGTAGTTTCTCACGACGGAGTTTTTAATACAGAAAGTATGTGGGGAACAACTGAAGAATTGTGGTTCCCTGAATGGGAATTTGGCGGAACACCTTGGCAGAATAGAAAACTATATGAAAAATGGAATCCGGAAAGATTTATTCAAAATGCAAAAACTCCAATGCTTGTAGTTGAAGGAGCGCATGATTATCGAGTGCCGGAAGAGCAAGCATTTCAATTATTTTCTTCATTGCAGAGGCTTGGAGTAGAAAGTAAATTTTTATATTTCCCTGAAGAATTTCATTTTGTTGTAAAACCCCAAGATGCGCGTTTTTGGTGGAACTCAATTTTTGATTGGTATGAGAAACATAAAAAATAGGAGGAGTTATGACCGAATACGATTTTGAGCTTGATGAATCGAAGGATCTTGCTTCACTAGATTTTGGAGGCAAGACCGAAGAAGAAGTTAAAGAAAATGTAAAATATGTTGAAGGAAATTTGTGGTCGAAGCTTGAACGTGTCGGAAAGAAAATTTCTTTTGCGAAAGATATTTTAGCACTTGTAAGATATATGCGTGATCCAAATGTTTCTTGGCATAGAAAGGCAATTGTAACCGCCGGGCTGATTTATTTTATTAGTCCGGTTGATGCAATCCCAGATATTACTCCGCTCATAGGTTATTTAGATGATCTTGGAGTTATAATGGCTTTGCTAAAATTCCTTGGTCATGAACTTGTTCCATATTATAATGCAAATTATAGGTCATAGAAAATTTCAATCTATTAAAGAATTACAAAAAATATATTTTTAAAAATCATGAACTTCAAAGTAAAGAAAAGCGAAAAATTATTTCACGGAAAAGTTTTTGATCTTCAAGTTGATCAAATTGAATATGACAGTGGAAATTTAAGTGTTAGGGAAACTGCCTTACATCCCGGCGGCGCAGTTGCAGTGCCAGTTAAGAGCGATGGAAAAATTATTTTTGTAAAACAATTTAGGTATCCGCTTCAAAAATATTTAATTGAATTACCGGCGGGAAAGCTTAACAAAAATGAAGACCCTTTTATTTGTGCAGTTCGCGAACTTGAAGAAGAAACTGGATACAAAGCCGGTAAAGTTGAAAAGCTTGGTGCGATTTGTACAACCCCAGGCTTTTGCACGGAAATTTTGCACATCTATATTGCATTGGATTTAATCCCCGGAAATCATAATCGAGAGGAAGGCGAATATGGAATGGAAATTCACGAATATACTTTGGCTGAAGTTGAAGAAAAAATAAAAAGTGGAGAAATAATTGATGCAAAAACTATTTGCGGAATTCATTTGGCAAAAAATTATATAAACCATTAAAATCATTTTAGTGTATGTTAAAATCACTTCAAGTAAAAGATTACGCTTTGATTGAACACATTGATGTGGAGTTTGGAAGCGGATTAAATATAATTACTGGTGAAACCGGAGCCGGTAAATCAATTTTAATCGATGCAATGAGCTTGCTGCTTGGTGAAAGAGCTTCGACTGAAGTTGTGAGAAAAGGTGCAGCGAAATCGGTTGTTGAAGGAATATTTGACGTTGAAAAAAATAAAAAAGTAAAAAATATTTTAGAGAAAAACGAAATAGAATTTTCTTCTGAATTAATTTTGAGAAGAGAAATTTCAGTTAAAGGTTCCAATCGATGTTTTATAAACGATACTCCGGTATCTCTTTCTTTAATAAAAGATGTTGGAAATTTATTGGTTGATTTGCATGGACAGCACGAGCATCAATCACTTCTAAGAACGGAAACTCATATTGATTTTCTTGATGAATACGGAAACCTTGAAGATCAAGTTGAAAATTATAAGAAAGTTTTCCATCAATTAAATAGGTTGATTAGCGAATTAAATGAACTGAAAGACAAAGAATCAATCTTGAAAGAAAAAAAAGATTTATATGCATTTCAGATAAAAGAGATTGATAGCTGTTCACCGGAAGAAGGTGAGGAGGAGAGTCTGAATGAGGAACTTAATATTCTTGAAAATTCAGAAAAACTTCTTGAATTAACGAATTCTATTTATGAAGAACTTTATGATTCGGAAAATTCGGTAAACGACAAGCTAGGGGAAATTCAAAATGATATAATTGAGCTGAGTAAAATTGATAAATCTTTTTCGGAAACTTTAAATGAATATGAATCTGCTTTAACATTAATAAAAGATATTTCAAAATTTATAAGAGATTATAAATCAAATATTGATCTTGAACCGCAAAAGCTTGATGAATTGAGAGAACGTCTTGGAGCCATAAATCTTTTAAAGAAAAAATACGGCGGCACTGTTAAAGCAGTTCTTGAACACAGAAAAAAAATCGGCGACGAATTTAATTTGGCTGAATACTTTTCAGAAAGCATTTCTCAAATTGAAAATCAAATAAGTGATGTAAGAACAAAATGTGGTGCTGCTGCGGAAGTTATTTCAAAAAATAGAAAAGAGACTGCTAAGAAAATTCATAAAGAAGTTAAAGAAGCGCTAAAATATCTCGGAATAGAAAACTCTGAGTTTAAAGTTAAAATTGAACAACAATTAGCTGATAAAGAAAGTGAAAATTTTATATCTGTAAACGGGAAAAATTATAGGTACAATAATTCAGGTTATGATGAAGTTGAATTTTTTATTTCTACAAACTTAGGAGAAGACCCAAAGCCGCTTGTGAAGGTTGCTTCCGGCGGCGAAGTTTCCAGAATTATGCTGGCTCTAAAAACGATTCTAGCTAAAAACGATAAACTTCCATTATTAATTTTTGATGAAATTGATACTGGCGTAAGCGGACGAATTGCACAGAAGGTTGGACAATCTTTAAAATCTTTAGCATCATTTCATCAAATAATTTCAATAACACATCTCCCCCAAATTGCCGGGCTAGCAGATCAACATTTTTCTGTTGAAAAGAAACAAAATGAAGATCGGGTTGTAAGTTCGATTAAAAAATTAAGAGATGATGAGAGAATTAAAGAAGTTGCAAAACTTATGAGCGGTGAAAAAGTTACAGAAGCAAGCTTGAATGGTGCAAAAGAATTAATGGGGTTTTAAGAAAATATTCTTCCATTTAAATTATTTCAAAAGTGAACTTCTCGAAATATTGTTTTCTTATGAGAACTATATTATCCAAATAATTCAATATCAATTGCCTGTTAAAATTTTTCAAAAATTTCTGCAAAGATTTTTTACTTTCAAATAGTTATGTTTAATTACATTAAGGGTTATAATTAGAAATTAGATTTTAAAATTGAAACAATGAAAGATTCGGCATTATATATTCATATTCCTTTTTGCGATCATAAGTGCGTTTACTGCGACTTTTATTCGATAATTACGTCTGACAATATTTTAGCTTTCCTTTCAGCATTGAAAAAAGAGATTAAGAATTATTCAAAAATATTTTCAGATGATAGAATATTCACGTCAATATTCTTTGGCGGTGGAACACCTTCTTTAATGGAACCGGAATTTATTAAGGAAATTATCGATGCGTTGAAAGAAAATTACAACATTAGTAAGGATGTTGAAATTACTCTTGAAACAAATCCTGGAACAGTTGATAAAAAAAAATTAAGTGAATTTAAAAATATTGGAATAAACAGATTGAGCATTGGAATTCAGTCATTTGATGACGATGATTTAAAATTCCTTACAAGAATTCATAACGAGCAAACTGCTGTTGAAACTATTAAAACTGCAAACAAGATTGGATATGAAAATATAAATATTGATTTGATTTTTAATTTACCAAAACAAACCAAAGCCAAGTGGATGAAAAATTTAGTTAAAGCTGTTGAACTTCCAATTAAACATATTTCCGCATACAGTTTGATATTAGAAAGAGGAACAATTTTAAATAAAATGGTACTAGATGGAAAAGTTAAAATTCAAGATGATGATTACGATGCTGAGCTTTATGAATTGACAATTGACTTTTTGGAAGATCACAATTTTATTCAATATGAAGTTTCTAACTTTTGCAAATCTGGTTTTGAATGCAGACATAATAATGCTTATTGGCATTACAATGATTACTTAAGTTTTGGGCCTTCATCACATTCTTTTATTAACAACAAAAGATGGTGGAATTTTTCTTCATTAAAAAGATATATAATTGAAATAGAAAAAAATGGATTTGCGATTGCTGGTTCTGAAATGATTAATGACGAAATGGCATTGCGAGAATACGTGATGCTTGCTCTTAGAAGTGATGGGTTAAAGCTAAATGATTTTGGCAAAAGATTTGGCGAAGATTGGATTAATCAAAAACATGATTATCTAAAAAAATTGTCTAAACAAAATTTAGTTTTGATCGATGGAACAACTTATCGTCTTACAAAAAAAGGCTACGCCATTTGTGATGAAATTTTAGCGAGCCTTTTATAATAATATTTTATTTTTATTACTTAATCAGCGGAATACCAATGCACGCTGATGGTTCAGAAATTTTCAAAAGATCAGCAATAGTTGCAGCAATATCTACGATATAAACGGGAGTATTAACAGTTTGTTTTGGAACATGCCAACCGTAAAAAATCATCGGAACATGCGTATCATAATTATAAGGTGCGCCGTGAGTAGTTCCTTTTTTTAGAAAAGACATTAAATAACCTGGCTGAAGCGTAATTGCAATATCACCGGAACGTGCAGGGTTAAAACCATTTAAAGTTAAATTTGTTGAAGTGCGGTTAGGCGTTTGCATTTCTAGATCATCTCTTGTAAAGATTGATGCAATCGCCGGGAAAGTATTGCGCAAATAATCAGCGTAACTTTGTTCAACTTTGTGAATATTTAGATTTTTATCCGCGATTAAATTATGGTTTAAAAATATTTGGTTATTGGAGAAATTTTCAATAAGATTTTTATCTCCAAAATTTCTAATCGTAAATTGATTTAACGAATCCATTGCTTTTTTATAATTCAATTCACCGGTAGGAAGATTATGTTCTTTTAAATATCCGGGTGTATCAAGAGCGCCGTGATCTGCTGTGAAAAATAAAAGATAATTTCCTTTACCGACTTGTTTATCCAAAGCTTTAAGTAAATCTGCAATTTGAGAATCAAGCTTTATATAAGTGTCTTCCAACTCGTAAGAATAATTTCCGTATGCGTGGCCTATAAAATCTGTTGATGAAAAGCTGATTGCAAGAAAATCAGTTTCGTTTTCTTTTCCCAAATTTTCATTCTTCAAAGCAGCTTTTACAAACTCTTCAACTAATTGATTTCCAAAGGGAGTTGATTCCAAAATTCCGTATTTATTTTTCGGTTTTACATTTGTGAATGAATGCGGGAATGAAGTTTTGCCTTCCGAAAAAACATCATTTTCATAAGGTGATTCATCCGGGTCAGAAATTTGATAATCAGAAATAGGCTTGGATAATTTCCATTTCTCCGATAAATATTTATCAGCTAATTTTTTTTCATTAAAATCTTCAACCCACTTTGGAAGTGATTTGATGTAATATGATGATGAAATGAAATTCCCGGTTTTGTTATCATACCAGAATGCAGAATTTGCCCAATGTCCGCCAGGCAAAATTGCCGCACGATCTTTTAAAGAAATGGTTATGACCTTTGATCTTCCACTGGTTGCTAATTTAATTTGATCAGTTATTGTTGTTGCTAATAAATTTTTGGGTGACATTTCACCTTCATCGTCATTGCTTCCAATACTTTTTTCGGTTGTATCATTTACACAATAAATCATTTTCATTTTAGATTTATCGTACCAGTCATTAGCAATTATTCCGTGGTAAAATGGAGTTGTCCCGGTATAAATTGATGTATGTCCGGGAGCAGTGTAAGTTGGCACATAATTAAAATGTGCATATGTGAAATTAGATCCTTCTTTCATTAATCTTTTAAAACCATCATTACCAAAGTATTGATTAAAGCGATAAAGATAATCGTATCGCATCTGATCAATTACAATTCCCACAACCAATTTTGGTCTTTCAATCTTTTGCGGAAAAATAAAATTGTTTGACAGAAATAAAATTAAAATTAGAATTAAACTGATTTTTGCTTTCATATAAATTCCTCAGAATAAAATTCTTTATTGTTTTAAAGTAAAATCTTTCAATTCAGAAATATTATAGATTATAGTATCGGGATTTTCTTTTTTTAGTTGTTCATTTGTCCGGTAGCCGTACGCAGCTCCGCAAGTTTTCGTTCCCGCATTTTTACCGCATTGAATATCGAGTTCTGTATCGCCAACCATCAAAGTATTTTCAGCTTTAATTTGCAGTTCATTACAAATGTGTAAGAGAGGCTCAGCAGATGGTTTATTCGCAATCCCGTTTCTTCTTCCCATAACCAAAGAAAAATATTTTCGCAATCTAAAGTGATCTATAATTTTATCTGCCTGACTTTGCATTTTTGTTGTAAGTAAAGAAATGTGAATGTCGTTATCATTTAAAAATTGCAAAGTATCAATTACACCGGGATATATTTTTGATTCATTTATAAAATCGAAATAGTAATCTTTATAAATGCTGATGAATTTTTCAAAATCATTTACCGGAATATTCATTTCATGAAATATGTCGATGAAGTGTTGTCCGATTCGATTGAAAAATTCATTTTCATTTACAACTGTTTCTATTTCTAATTTTCGTAGAGCTTTTATTGTAGTTTTATAGATTGTCTGGTAAGAATCGATTATTGTGCCATCTAAATCGAAGGTAACAAGTTTAACAGAAGAAAAATTGATCATTGATTTATTTCTGATTGAGAGTTTAGAGAATTTGATGATTCGATATTACATTGTTCGCCGCGACAGCATTCATCTATATTAGTTCCGCAAATTGAACATTGGCCATGCCCGTGAATCCATATTATTTGTGCTGGCTGTCCACACCATTGACATACAATTAAATTTTGATTTGAAGATTTTTCTTGCGGAGTTTGTTTAAAGTTCATAATTTATTCACGAGTTAAAATAATTATAAAAACTTTAGCTGACAACCAAAGATAAATTAATAATAAAGATTTAACAAAAAGATCTATAATATTAGAAAATATCTACAGCCTCTGCGGAGTTAAGATTATAATAGATTTAATACTGATGTGTATACTCGTTCCAATTTTTTAATTTATTTTCATATAAATAATAAATACTAATTATAAATAAAAGAGGTGCGTAAATGAAAAATTTAACGTTAACTATAGTTCTATTAACTGCATTTATTTTGATTGGAATGCAGCCAATCGTACACGCTCAAAGCTCTCCGGTAATGTATTTTTGCGAGAGATATGATCAAGACCAAGGCGAAATTGGTATAAGTGATAGATTTACAAAAGGATATTTAACAGTTATGGTTAAAGCTGATAAACCGCTCGGTTTGAAAAATGTGTATATTGAATTTGATAAATATAATTTTTACTCGCATAAATTTGATTTCTATAAAAAATTCAATTATACAATTGATCCAGATATGAAATATGTTTATTTCTCCAAAAACGAAGACAGCGATCTAAAATTTGAAGAAGCAGGATTTTACCGCGTGTTTCTTTTAAATGATGCGAATGAAACAATTGCAAGCGCATTAATTGAAATTACAGATTCCAATTAATTTATATTTAGAGCGGCACTTTTAATGTGCCGCTCACTTTTATTTACTTTCCGAGTATAACTTCATTTAATCTAAATCAATTCTTTTTTTAAGCTTAACATTTAAATTAGAGATAGATAATTTTGTAATTAAGGATTGTCAAAATGAATGAGAATTATTTCGATGTAATTATTATTGGTGCCGGTCCAATCGGTTTATCTTCCGGCATAGAAGCTGTAAAAAGAAAATTTACTCATTTGATTATTGAAAAAGGCTGTTTGGTAAATTCGATTTTTCATTATCCTACAAACATGACTTTCTTTTCAACTTCTGAAAGACTTGAAATTGGAGATGTTCCATTTGTTTCTCATAGCGATAAACCAACTAGAAGAGAAGCTCTAGAATATTATAGAAGAGTAAAACATGCATGGAATTTAAAGGTTAAGATTTATGAAAAAGTAACCTCAATTGATAAAGAAAAGAATATTTTTGTTATAACTTCCGATAAGGAGAAATATCATTCCAAGAAATTAATAATTTCTACCGGCTTTTTTGATAAGCCAAATTTTCTAAATATTCCCGGCGAAGAACTACCGAAAGTAAAACATTATTTTGATGAAGCTCATCCTTATGCTTATTTGAAACTTGTTGTTGTTGGCGCGGCTAATTCCGCTGTTGATGTAGCTCTTGAAACTTATAGGCGCGGCGCAGAAGTTACAATGGTAATTAGAGAAGACAAAATTAGAGATAGCGTTAAATATTGGGTTAAGCCTGACATCGATAATAGAATTAAAGAAGGTTCTATCAAAGCATATTTTAATTCAAACATTTTGAAGATCAAGGAAAGCGAAGTAGAAATTCAAACTCCCGAAGGAATAATTACAATTCAAAACGATTTTGTTTTTGCTATGACCGGTTACCATCCTGATCATGATTTGTTGAGAAATGCTGGCGTAAATATTTTAGGCGATGAAGATAAAGTTCCTGAATTCGATAATGAAACTTTTGAAACAAACAAAAAGGGAATTTATCTTGCTGGTGTTGTTTGTAGCGGAG
>DAIEML010000170.1 GCA_027349615.1 Ignavibacteriales bacterium
GACATGTCATATCCTTTTTCTTTTAACCAAAATTCAATTTTAAACGCAATCTCTTTTTCTGAAATTCCAGGACGAATTAATTTAGTCACATCTTCTAAACACTCATCGGCAATTTTACATGCGGTTCCTAAATTATTTATTTCTTCTTCGTTAATTCCTTTACCATTATCGTTTACTTGTAATACAAATGTATCAGCTTCTTTTAATATATATACATTAACTTCGTTGGCATCTGCATGCCTTAAAATATTGGTTAATAATTCCTGAAATATTCTGAATGCCGCAGTAGATTTATTTTTATCTAATTCAATAAAATCAGTCTCTGAATAAAAAGTACTCTTGATTCTATTTCTTTTTTGAAATTCTTCCAATTGCCATTTGATTGCAGCGATTAAGCCTAAATGATCAAGAATATCCGGGCGAAGTTCGGTTGCAATATTTCTTACTGATATAATTGAACTATCAATCATTTTCGCTATTGAGTCCAACTCCGTAACAATTTGATTTGGTAAGTTTTTACTTCCATCTTTTATATCTTCTGATAAAAGAATTACATCCATTTTTAAGGCGGTTAAAACCTGCCCAAGTTCATCGTGAATTTCTCTGGCAATTTTTGTTCTTTCAGCTTCATGTGCTCTTTGAAGCGACAGATTAAACTTCTGCATATCATTAATTCTTTCGCGAACAGTTTCATCTAGCTTTTTCTGAATCTCTTTTCTTTCGGTAACATTTCTAAATATTCCAAGTAAATATAATTTCCCGCTTTCAAGTTCAACAAAGGAATTAGATATTTCTAGAAATAATATTTTCGAATTACTAAGAATAATTTTCTGTTCAAGATTTGTAGGGATATTCTTTGACTTAAAATTATTTTTATAATTTTCTAACATCAAAAAAGTATTTTTATTACCGGAATAAGTAATCGTTAATGGCTTCCCGATTAAGTTCTGCTCATCTATTTCAACCAAATCACAAAACGCTTTATTGACCGATATTATTATACCATTTTCGTCTGATAATCTCATAGCATCAACTGAATTTTCCCAAACTGACCGAAACTTAATTTCAGATTTACGAATAACCTCTTCTGATATTTTTCGTTCAGAAATATCTTTCAGAATTATCACTCCGCCAATATCTTCTCCATTTTTTGAAATACTTGCTTTTGTAAGAAATACATATTTTAAGGATTCATTAACATTAAGTTCTAATTCTAAATTTTTATTTTCATCAAGCATTCGAAAATTTGGAAGCAGCGATGTGATATCCCTATTATTTAATTCTTGAAGCGATCTGCAAAATATATTTTCTGCTGCTTGATTAATTTGTCTAATTTTATTTTGTGCGTCTACAATTATTACTGCGTCTTGAACATGATTGAAAATATCTTTTGCTGCTTCTTCAAACCCTAAAGAAAAAAGTTTGTATTTGATTACGGCAACAAATATAAAAATTGATTGAATTACAGTCCCGGATTCAGCGAACTCAACAAAATGTTTTATACCAAGGAACAATGGGATTATAACATTCGAAATTAATCCAATAATTAAAGTTATAGATGAACCAAACATTAAAAGAAAGAGCGATCTTTTTAGGTTAATATCACTAGTCCTATATCTTTCTTTCCATATCAAAAAGATGGAATAAGCTCCTGGAATTACAATATCAATAATTACGACTGGCACAAACAATGGCCCAACTATTTTATTTACTCCCCACACAACGTATTCAAAGTTTGAAAGAACAAGATTTGTTACTAAGCTGATTAATATTGAAATCGAAACCGTATAAAAGCAAAGATAATAAAAGAAATCTTTTTTCTTTTCTATAAATAAGTAGATAAAATTCATAAATAAAAAAGCTAAAGAAAGCCATGAGATTGATGCAAGTTTCATTAAAAACATTACTATCCAAGAAGGAATATTTTGTCTTAAAATAATCACTATTAATATCCATCCGGCTAGGAAAGAAGCATAAATTAAGAATGCTCGATTTATTGGATCTTGTTTTTTTTGTGCAAAGATATATGTCCAAACAAAACCATTGAACAAAAATGCTATTATCGGAATAGTAGAATAAATGTTCATCGTTTACTAATTATTGTAATTCAAAAAATTATTTTCAAATTGAATCGTTAAAATTGTTTACCTGATTTTATTTAATCAGCAATAAAGTAATTATCGAATTGTAAAAGAGAATTAAAAATATTTTATCTATAATATCATCAAAATATATTTTAATTAATTTATAAGTCTTTTGTATGTGATACATACGACAACAAGGGAACAGATTTCTATAATACCTAAATTAATGAATATGTTCGGAATACAATCAAAAAAAATTAAATATAAGGTAAGAGGGAGTTAAAAAAAATTGCATAATTAAAACTATAACGTCGAATCATTAAATTCGCTTTAATTCTAAAACAATAATTAAAATTTCAAACAAAAGAAAAAGAACAACTGAAAAAAATCACTTTATCTTTAACAATAATAATAAGGTGATATTTTGTAGAATGACCGCAAATTGTTACTATGAATATAATTTTATATTTAATTTTTTTTGGAATAAATATTACTATTGCAAAAACTTTTTGCAATCGATTATAATAAAAATGTTTTTTTGTTTTTAGATTGATGAAAAACCATTGCTATTTACAGTGTTCGCTGAGTTCGAAGTGAGTATTCATTTTTATAAACGGTGTTTAATACAACTAAACATAATTTTATTAAATCCATCAAAAAGAAAGTCTATGGCTAACACAACTCAGAAACTCGATGCTTAGTTTATAAGACAATTTTTTACTTCTATATTACTTCGAACTTTTCATATTCAAGATAAGAATTTACTTCTTGAAAATTGCTGATTTATACTAATTGTTTGTGAAAGTACTTTAGAACTTTAATTATCATGGAGCGTCATAATTACTTTAATTAATTAAAATTATTAATTAAGGAGGTAAAATGTATTTTTTACAAAGGATAGTGAATCTCTTCTTATTATTTTTTCTTTTTGTTTATGTTTTTCCATTTACTTTACATTCTCAAGTAAAACTGCCGGTTAATCATAAAACCAACATGATAAATGAAAATATTAAAAGCATAAAAGCTTATATTACAAAGCTAGGTAAAGATGGAAAATTTTCCGGATCGGCTCTTGTTGCAAAGAATGGCAAAATACTTTTACACCAAACTTATGGATATGCGGATAAAAGTTTTAAAGTGCTCAATAAACCGGATACTAAATTTAATCTTGGTTCTTTAAATAAAAGCTTTACTGCGGTTGCAATACTTCAATTAGTCCAAGAAGGTAAAATTGGAATTGATGATCCAATTGGAAAATACTTGGATTACTTCCCTAAAGATATTGCAGACAAAGTAACAATTAGGCAGCTACTTAATATGAGCTCTGGTTGGGGCGATTATTGGAATAATGAATATTTTCTGCAGCATAAAGATGAGTTGAGAAATGTCAGCCAGTATATGAAATTTATTAAAGGTATTGGTTTGAATTTTTCGCCTGGATTACACATGCAGCATTCAAATATTGGATTCGAAGTTGCTGGAGCTGTTATCGAAAAAGTCAGCGGAATTGATTACTTCGATTATATTCGCGAAAAAATTTATAAACCTGCCGGGATGAAAAATTCCGATTCTTTTGATAGAGACGGCCCCACTGATAATTTAGCTTTAGGTTATACTAACATCAATGATGCAGATAAAAATAAAACTGGCTTCAATTGGGAAAATACTTATTTACTTTCGCCAAAAGGAACGCCTTCAGGCGGCGGCTATTCTACAGTAGAAGATATGCTTAAGTTTGACGATGCTCTTAGAAATGGAAAATTAATAAGTAAAGATTATTTTAATTTTATGAACAATGACTTCAAAGGTAAAATCGGTGATCCTTTTACTGCAGGAAAAATATTACGAAATGCAGGAGCAGCACCAGGTGTAGCGGCATTTTATGCATGCGATATGAAAAATGGATTTACCATTATTGTATTATCTAATTATGATCCACCAGAAGGAATTAAAATTGGAAATGAAATTATTAAAATGCTTGAATTACCAAAATGATTTTCAGAATTTAAAATTTAAAATAATAATCATAACACTGGTTAAAATAAACAATTTGCTATCAGTAATTCGTTGGCTCGAATCTGATTGTTAGTTAAAGAAAAGCTCGATTTTGAAAATTCGAATCGAGCTTTTTATTTAATTTGAAATGGTTTTACTTCGTTGAAAATTTATAGATTGTTATTTGTCTGTAAATTTGTCCAGGTTTTAAAATTACCGATGGCCACTGAGGTTCATTCGGAGAATCTGGATAATGCTGAGCTTCTAAACAAAATCCGGTTCTAAAATTATAATGAATTCCATTCTTACCGATTTCTGAACCATTTAAAAAATTTCCAGAATAAAATTGAAGCCCCGGCTGATCTGTAAAAACTTGCATGTATCTTCCGGTGGTTGGTTCATATACATCAGCTACTTCACGAATTTTTTTATTATAATTATTTAAAACCCAATTAAAATCATAACCATGAGCAAATTTTAATTGTTCGAAATTATCATTTATGTGTGCCCCGATTGCAGTAGGATTGCGAAAGTCTAAAGGCGTATTCACAACATTTTCTAATTTGCCAGTTGGTATAAATTCTTTATTAATCGGAGTAAATTCATTTGCATCAATTTTTATTTGATGCTCTAAAATTGTCTTTGTAAAATCACCTGTTAAATTAAAATAAGAATGATGAGACGGATTTAAAATTGTTGTTTTGTTTGTGCTGCCTTCATAATTAATTTTTAATTCGTTGTTGTTTGTTAATGTGTAAGTTACATTGAGTATAACTTTGCCAGGATATCCTTGATCGCCATCCGGGCTGACCAAAGTTAGTTTAATTGAAGGCCCAATCTTAGAGTTAAAAGTTTTTGCAGTCCAAAGCATTTTGTTAAATCCGACTTTCCCGCCATGTAACTGATTTTCACCTTCATTAACAGATAATTGA
>DAIEML010000171.1 GCA_027349615.1 Ignavibacteriales bacterium
CCGTTCAATCTTCAAAAGATCTTTTACGATTTATAAAATTCCAATGGAAAATTTACCAGAATGATCCGAAATGGGTGCCTCCTTTGATAATGGATAGGAAAAAAATTCTGAGTAAAGAAAAGAATCCTTTCTTTAAACATGCTGAAGCTGAATATTTCCTTGCTGAAAAAGATGGAGAACTTGTAGGTCGAATTGCCGCTATCAAAAATGATTTGCACAATAAATATCATAATGACAAAGTTGGTTTTTTCGGTTTCTTTGAATGCATCAACGATCAAGAAGTTGCAAATGCATTATTCAATGCGGCTAAACAATGGTTGAAAAGCAAAGGACTTGATGCCATGCGCGGTCCGGCAAATCCATCAAGCAATGATGAGTATGCTATGCTTCTTGAAGGATTTGATGATGAAGCAAGAATTTTGATGACCTACAATCCAAAATATTATCTTGAACTTTGCGAGAAATATGGTTTCAAAAAAGCTAAAGACTTATATGCATATAAACTTGAGAATAAAGATGTTGTTTCTCAAGATAAAATAAGACGAGTTGCAGAACTAGCACGAAAGAGATATGGGTTAAAAATTTCCCAGCTTGATATGAAAAAATTCAACTCTGAAGTTGAAAAAGTGAAATATGTTTATAACAAAGCTTGGGCACCGAATTGGGGTTTTGTTCCAATGACCGATGAAGAATTAGATGCAATGGCTAAAGATTTAAAACCTCTCGCTGAGCCTTCACTCGTTTTATTTGGAGAGATTGAAGGAAAGCTTGTCGGCTTTGCTTTAGTACTACTTGATTATAATTATATCTTCAAACAATTAAATGGGAAACTTTTCCCTTTTGGAATAATAAAATTATTCACTCAAAAGAAAAATATTAAGTGGTGCCGAATAATTACTCTTGGAATAATTCCGGAATATCAAAAGCGCGGCTTGGATGCGGTTTTTTATTGGGAGATTGTAAACCGTGCACATAATCTAGGAATCGACCTCGGTGAAGCGAGCTGGATTCTTGAAAACAATGATATGATGAATCGCGGCGCCGAAGCAATGAAAGGCGAATTGTATAAAAAGTATCGCATTTACGAAATTAATATTTAAATTTATTTCAGATGTTAAGTCTTCTGGGTGAGACTTAACATCTTTATATCTCTTTTCTTTTCACAATACAGGGAAAAAAGATGAGAACTATTTTTACATTCCTAATTTTTTCGTTTCTAATTTCTTATAATATATTTCCTCAATATACATCGGACGATAGTGATTTAGTTCGAACAACATTTGCAAGAGAATTTAATCATCAAATCATTTTAAAATATTTAGGTTCTAAAGTTGACCCAAAAGTTAACGCTGCACTTCTTTCAATTGCACAAAGTGAAGATACAAGTTGGGTAAAAGAAATAATCAATTTAGACTTTCATAAATTTGGCGCCAACATTTGTTTCGCCTTAGGTGAATTAGGACATTGTTCAACTTCAGCAAATTTTTTAATTAAACAGATTTCGGATAAAACTAATTCAGGCCAACTTATTCACTCAGCACTTGAAGCTTTAGGAAAAACTGGCGGGAATAATTCTTTCATTTTCCTTACCAATTACTATTTTAAAAACAATTCGGAAAATTTGGATGGAATTTCACTTTCATTGTATAATTTTTTCATAAAAAATATTGGTGATAAAGATAAAACCTATAAAATATTACTCAATGAATTAACAACATTTGATAAACCAAGCCAACGAAATTTCGAAGCTGTGTTTGCACTTTTAAGAACTTACTTTCCTTCTGATTCAAAAAATATTTTTGTAAAAGAGTTAACAAATTTTATTGCTTTTAAATTCAATAAAAATCCAAATGCTCAAATTACCATTCCTTATCTTCTTAGCTGTTTAAAAAAATTGAAATATTTTCAATCAGACTTTCAATTTTTTAATGCTTTAATCAAAAACAATAATTTCGATATTAGAGTTGCTGCTGCAAATACTCTCATCAATTTCCCTTTCAAAAACAAAAAGGAATTAGATAAATATTTAACACTTCTTAATGATCCGAATTCAAATGTTGCTAGAACAGCAGCTGTTTCGCTAAAAGAAATCAATTTGGATTCAGAACTGCAGGACTATCTGCAGAAAACACTTAAAGCAAAGTTATTCTCAAATAAATTGGAGAAGAATACACAAGGCGAATTATTCAATAGTTATATTAAACTTTTTAAGATAAGTTTTACTGAAGCAGTTAATGAGTTTGAAAAGATTATACCTCAAGAATATTTTTATCAGGCTTTGGGTAATTACAATACTTCTGATTTAGCGTTGAATTTTCTTCTTGATAAATTTAATTCTGCAAATAATATGAACAAGATTTCTATTTTAGAGTCAACTATACAGTTTCAAAACAAAATAAATGATAAAGACAAATTAAGAAATTTTATTACAGGAGCTATCAATTCCAATTTCCCTCCTTTGATTGCAACAGCTGCAGATGGAATTGATTCAATTTCTGTTGTAAAAGAAAAGGAAAATTTATCTTTAATTATTTTTAATCAAATAAAAAAATATTTAGATAATCCTGATTACCAGGAAAGCATAATGTCGCTTGCGATGCTTTCTCAAAAAATTGGTGATTCATTTTATAAAAACGTGCTTGATCAAATATCAAAATCAGATTTTTATCCGATTAAGAAATTTGCTTATAAACTCCAAAATAAATCAACATTGCAAGTAACAAATAATGATAATAACTTTGAAAAGTTTTGGTCAAATGCATTTAAATATAAAAAAGCTGAAATAAAAACTTCTAAAGGAAATTTCATAATTGAATTTTTTCCTCAATATGCACCAATATCAGTTGGCAATTTTTGCTACTTAACAGAACAAAAGTTTTTTAATAACAATTCTTTTCATAGAGTTGTTCCTGGATTTGTAATTCAAGGCGGCGATCCCGAAGAAACTGGCTGGGGTGGACCAAATTACGATATTGTTTCAGAGTTTTCTCCATTAAATTATGATGCCGGAATGGTTGGAATGGCTAGTGCAGGAAAAGATACAGAAGGTTCCCAATGGTTTGTAACAACAGGATGTTTTCCTCATTTAAATGGAAAATACACAATCTTTGGAAAAGTGATTAAAGAATTGGGAACTACTTTCAATATTGCTCAGAAAGATAAAGTCATCAAAATAAAATTAATTCGCTAAATATGCCGCATCATATTTTGCTGTATGCTGCGGATCTATTTTTTTAAGAAGCTGGAAAATGCTTTTATCAGAATAATCGCTCAAATAATTTACTATCTCACCGCTGTTTGCATCAAAGAAAGTTCTGAGAACAATACTTCCGACTAAATCAATTTTGTTTTGAAGAGATGCTATTGTTTGGATAGTTTCAACAATTTTTTTCTGACCTTTTTTCTTATCAACATTTACATAATAATCTATTCCGTAATAATATTGATAATATGCTTCTCTGAATGGACGATATTTATCATTTAAAATATCTTCTACTAAAGCTTGCCGGCTGTATAAACCGCTGCGAGACCAACCTTTTGAAAAGTTGCTTGATATTGCGAGGTTATCGATATTGAATGCACGATTAAAATAAGGTGTTCCACCAAATTCTTCCCACGAATCTTCATTGAATCCAATAATAATATCAGCATAATAATCAAGAAAACTTGCGAGCGGATCAAAAGAAGATTGATTCGAAACGAGAGCTTGACCTTTTTGATAAGTGAATGACCAATTTGCATCGTTAATTCTTAAAACTTGTAAATTTTTTTCTGATTTGTAAACCGGACGTTGACTGGTTACCACAACTTGTGCGGAAAAATTTCCATCATTTGAAGCTGTTAAAATTAAAATATTCATACCACAGTCAATTCTATCATTTTGCCAATCGCTGTTACTAAAGCGAGTTTTGTTCATATAATCTGAAACTGCTCGGTCAAATCCAGAGAGTAAATCTCTGTTCGAAATAGGAATGTTATCTAGATTTAAAGATACTTTACAATCCAATTCTTGTGAAAATGCGATTGTTGAAAATGCTAAAATAACCGCGATTATAAATTTCATTTTATTACCTTATTTTCAAATAAAATTTGATTTAAAATAGGAATTTCGATATTATCGAACAACTAAATAAAAAAGAACTTTTAAATGGGGCTTAAAACTTTGTTAATTGCAATCATATTTTCATCAATTTCTTTTCCCCAAATGGATCCAGGGGCAAAACAAATTTCACTTTCATATTCGGATGTGGCATTAACTACTGATGTTTTCGGCTTATTCAATAATCCTGCTTCGCTGGCAAAAATTAATTTGAGGCAAGCCGGAATTTATTATTCACCAGCGCCTTTTGGCTTTAAGGAAATGGCTAACGGTTATGTTGCTTACGATGAGCCTTTTAATTGGGGATCAGTTTCAATTGGAGGAATGAGTTATGGCTTTGAATTATATAAAGAAAATAAAATTTTGGTTGGCAGTGCATTTAATTATCAAGATAAATTTTTAATCGGAATTGTTTTCAATTATCATTCTGTTAACATTAAAAATTACGGTTCTGCAAACAGTTTTTACATTAACCTCGGAGGTATCGCCGCAATTTCCGATTTTATAAACTGGGGATTTACAATTCATAATTTAAATCGTGCAACTTTCGGCAAAGAGAAAGATCAAATTCCAACTTCATTCAAAACTGGTTTTAGTTTTTTAGTTGCTGATAATATTTCTTTTAACACAGCAATTGAAAAAGAACTTTTGCAGAATGCTTCCCTGCATTTCGGAATTAATTATAATATTATAAAATATATTTCTTTGCTTACAGGTTTCTCAAATGAACCTTCAATGTTTACTGCTGGTGTTGGAATAAATTATTTATTTTTTACTCTGGATTATGCTGTGTTTACTATTTCCGAAGACTATTCCGGAGATGATTACGGGAAAAGTTTAAGGAAATTCTTAGATCTTTGCGAGAAATATTCCCCT
>DAIEML010000172.1 GCA_027349615.1 Ignavibacteriales bacterium
AAATTCTTTAGCAGCTTCAGAATTGCCTGTAATTGTTTCAACAAATGAAATCAATGCAATGGCTCCGGTAACTTCCGGAGGATGCTGCCTGCCGGTTAATACAATATAATCAGATGAATCAGATGTTTCTGAAATTTCCAATTCGTTAATTGGCTTTCCAAGAGAAGAGTAGCCAATAATTTTTTTCTTTGCGAAAGAATTCTCAAGAATTTTTTTTATCCAAGTTTCGTAATCATTTGATGTTATTAATTCTTGACCGGAAACCCAAAGTGTATCTTTATTAATATTTAATTTAAGAAATGCACCATCATATTTTTCCACGATATAATTGACAGAATCAAGCGGCTTCCAATTTATTCCGTCATTGCTGATCTTGGGATAATATCTATGCGAACCATCTTTATATTTCAAATTGATCCAAACTGTCTGCGCTTTATTTGACCAAAGCTTAAACGAATACCAGGCTGAATTATTTATCGGCGCATTTTCCGGATCAATTTCCGCTTCATAAAGTGTATCGTTCATTTGAAAAAAATCATTTAATCTTGAGCCGTCAAATTCATTGCTTGCAGAAATTCCGGAAGAGTTTATTGTTATAGTCCTTTTATGTTCTGGTGTAATGATTTTATTTGTCGTTATTGTTGAGCCGGGAGGATCGTAGTATAATCCTTTCGGAATTTTTTTAGTTGCTGAACAGCCGGTTAGAATAAATAAAAAAATAAAAATTAGGATAGAATGTTTTTTCAAGAAAACTCTCCGGTTAATATTTATAAAGTCCCTATTTTAAATTTCTGTTTACCGCTTAAAATATAGTTTTTAAAGATTTAATTACCGAGAATAATTTTAAAAAAATTTTTTATACTTAGTCTTCACAGTACAAGATGTTGTAAAATCATCGAACAATTTAGATATTAGCTGCCAAGAATTTAATCGATTATAAATTTTATTATTTAAATAAACGAAAAAGTACTTTGATGAAGACTAAACTTGATATTGCAAAAAATTGGCTGCCGCGTTATACGGGAACAAAGATTGACGAATTTGGCGATTATATTTTGCTTACAAATTTTAATAATTATCTTGTTGATTTTGCCGAGCAGTTCAAGTGCGATATAAAAGGTGAAAATCGTCCGATGCAAACAGCAACAAACTCACATGGATTATCAATAATCAATTTTGGAATTGGCTCTGCGAATGCCGCAACGATAATGGATCTGCTTGTTGCAAAAAAACCAAAAGGCGTTTTATTTCTTGGCAAATGCGGAGGCTTAAAATCTTCAACAGAAATTGGGCATTTTATTTTACCGATTGCTGCTATTCGCGGCGAAGGGACCAGTAATGATTACGTTCCAAAAGAAGTTCCGGCAATGCCATCATTTAAACTACATAAATTTATTTCAGACAAAATCATTGCAAGTAAACAGGAATACAGAACAGGTGTTATTTACACAACCAACAGAAGAGTTTGGGAATGGGATGACAACTTCAAAAAATATTTAAAGACATTGTACACAATCGGCATTGATATGGAAACTGCTACATTATTTATAGTCGGACTTGTAAACCAAATTCCGCGCGGCGCATTACTTTTAGTTTCTGATATGCCTCTTATACCGGAAGGAATTAAAACTGAAGCGTCTGATAAAAAAGTTACTGAAAGATTTTCAAAGCTTCATTTACAAATCGGAATAGAAGCTATGACTGAATTGGAAATAAAAGGAGAAGCGATAAAGCATTTTGTTTATTGATTTAATTTTTTATTAACTAAGTTTTATTCTTGCATCAACAATATAGAGCTCATTATCTTCAGCTATAATTAACGGATTAAAATCAAATTCTTGAATCCTTGAATTATCCAGCATCATCTGTGCGGCGGATTTAATTAAATCTTTTATCCTTTGAAGGTCTACAGATTTTTCTCCGCGTACACCTTTCAAAATTTTTCCGATTTTTGTTCTTTCAATAATCTCATCAATGTCATTATCAGTTAAATATGCCGACTTCAAACAAGTATCATCAAAAACTTCAACATATTTTCCGCCGCTTCCAAACATAATCATCGGACCGAAAGAATTATCTCTAAAACCTCCGATTAAAACTTCATGCTTTGCTTTAATAAATGTCTGAATTAAAAATTTTTCCAAATCAATTCCCATATTCTTAAAATTTTTAGAAATTGATTCACCGGCAGTTAAAAGCTCATCAGCATTTTTAATATTTAACTTCACAGCATCTAATTCTGTTTTGTGTATAGCTGATTTTGAAATAGCTTTTAACACAACCGGATAATTAATTTCACGGGCAACTTTGTTCAATTGATTTTCATCGATCAGGTGTGAAGTTATCACCGGAAGATTATATTCTTTTGCTAAACTCTGAATTGATTGATTTGAAATAAATCCAAATTCATTTTTAAAAAGATTTTTATTCAGATTTGCAGTTAAATAATTTCTCTTTCCGGATTTATTATAATAGAACAAAATGTTAGAAATAACTTTTGATGGATCTTCAGGATTTCTAAAAAGGGGTTTCTTAAATTTTGAATTATGCCGGTAATTTTCCCAAAACTCCGGCAATGGCATAACAACTTGAAATATCGGTTTGTTCGATTCAATTGAATTAACACTATCAATTACTTCAAATGCAGGCACCATAACTGGTTCAACAAAGATTGAAATAATTACATTAACATTTTCATCTTGGGCAATTATTTCATTTACAATTTTAAATTGCTCTGCCGATCCGCCTGGAAGAAGATCAACCGGATTTTCAATGCTGCCTTCGGGATGAACAATTTCCCTAAGCTGTCTTTTTGTTTCATCAGATAATTTTGCAAGCTGAAGATTATTTTTTTCTAAAGCATCAACTGCTAAAATTGCTGGGCCGCCGGCATTTGTAATTACGGCTAATCTATTCCCCAACGGTTTTGAAAAATTTTCAAAACCTTTTGATGTATTAAAAAGTTCAGATAATGTTTTCGCACGAATAATTCCGAATTGATCAAGAACTGTGTCAACAACTTTGTCACTGCTTCCTAATGCGCCAGTATGAGAAGAAGCTGCTTTCATCCCGGCTTTTGTTCTACCAGCTTTCAAAATAATTACTGGTTTGGTAATCTTTCCATCTATAAATTGTTTTAAAAAATTTTCACCATCAACAAAACTTTCTAAATAAAATGTAAGAGTATTTATGTTATTATCATCTTGCCAAAATTGCAGCAAATCATTTTCGGAAATGTCGGCTTTATTACCAACGCTAATGAAGTGGCCGAATTTAATGTCAGTTTCCCGAAGAGAATTTAAAACAGCGGCTCCGATTGCACCGCTTTGCGAAAGGAAAGCAGTCTTGCCAACTTCAGGTTTTTCAGCAACAAAAGTTGCATTGAGCTTTACGTTTTCAAATGTAGTAATTATCCCCATGCAGTTGGGCCCGACAATTCTAGAGTTAGCATTTTTTACTTTTGCTAAAATTCGATTTTCAATTTCTTCACCTTCTTTGCCAACTTCCTTAAACCCTGCAGTTACTAATATTATAGATTTAATTTTCTTCCGGAGAATTTCATCAATTGTATCTTCAACAAAATTTTTTGGAACTACAACAATTACTAAATCTATTTGATCATTTATTTCTTCAATTTTCTTAAAGCAATTATACCCAAGAATCGATTCAGCTTTAGGGTTTACTGGAAAAACTTTCCCGGTATATCCAAAATTTTTTATTGATTTTAATAACTCATAGCCAATACTTTTCTCTTTTGAAGATGCCCCGGCAATACAAACAGATTTTGGATAAAAGAAATTTCTAATTTCAGCATTCATACAATATCGCCAAAAGGTTTTGAATAATGGTTTTAAATTAAAATATGAAATTTGAATAACCAATCTTAATTTTTAATTTTTTGTATTATTTTGGGGTTCCAAATTTTAAATATTTGAAATGATTTTTATATTAATAAATTTTTATTTTAGTGCTTTAGATTTTATCAATTAAAGAAACCGGAAAAAGTTAAGAATAAGTTAAATTCAAGCAAATTTTACCTAAATAAACAACCTTCAGCTTTATCTCACCGTGTTTGAATTTTGATTTTTGTAAAATCCATTAATCTCTTTAAAATTAGCGTAAATTTTTCGAAAGTATTGTAGGAGAAAACGATTTATATGAACACTAGCGCAAAAACTAAAAGTCAATTGATAAATGAGATAGAAAAGCTGAAACGAAAAGTTAAACGGCTTGAAAAAGATTTATCTAAAAAAGAAAAATCTTCAACAGAAACTTTTAAAAAAGATAATGAAGCACTTTTAGAATCTGAAGATAAATTTAGGAAAATTACGGAAAAGTCATTAGTCGGAGTTTATTTAATTCAGGATGGAATATTTAAATATGTAAATCCGCGACTTGCAGAAATATTTGGATTTACACAAGAAGAATTAATTGACAAAATGGGACCGCAGCACGTTACGCCGCCGGATTCTTTTAACATTGTAAATAAAAATATTTCGAAACGAATTGCTGGCGAAGCTGAATCAATGCAATATGAATTTCAAGGATTAACAAAAGATAAAAAAATTATTGATGTTGAAGTGTATGGTTCAAGAGTAACCTACCTTGGCAAGCCTGCTGTAATAGGAACTTTGCTGGACATTACTGAAAGAAAACAATACGAAAAAGTTTTGCAAGACAGCAAAATGAAATTTGAAGATTTAGCAGAAATGCTTCCGCAAACGGTTTTTGAACTTGATCTAAAAGGTAAAATTACATTTGCTAATAAATCCGGCTTTCATATTTTTAAATATTCCAAAGAAGATTTTGAAAAAGGTATTTCTGTTTTCCAAATTTTAATTCCAAGCGAACATAAAAAAGCAATGGAAAATCTTCAGAGAGTTTTGAGACAGGAAAAAATTGAAGAAAAAGAATACCAAAACTACAAGAATTAGCTTAAAATTA
>DAIEML010000173.1 GCA_027349615.1 Ignavibacteriales bacterium
TCTTCGTAGCGGTCTTCTCCGCTGCCAAGTATTATCCATTGCGCGTTTAACTGCATCAGATCGTTCGCCGCCTCTTCAACCAAATCAAAACCTTTTTGACTAACCATCCTGGAAACGATTCCAATCAACGGAACTTTTTCATCAAATTGTATTTTAAATTTTTTAAGAAGCTCTTGTTTAATTTTGGTTTTGTTTGTTAAATCATCTATAGAATAATGATACGGAATGAATTTATCTGTCTGCGGATTCCATTCCGAATAATCAACACCATTTAAAATTCCAAATAAATCTTCTTTTCTCTCAGTCAGAGAATTTTCCATTCCGGCGCCAAACTCCGGTGTTAAAATTTCTTTTGCATAAGTTTCACTTACAGTGCTTATGATATCAGAATACATAATTCCGGTTTTCATAAAAGAAAAATCGCCGTGGTATTCAACCGGACTATCGGGATAAAATAAATCTTCTCGAATCGACGCGTGTTTAATTGTATCTTTTGAAAATCTTCCTTGATAGCCGATGTTATGAATTGTAAAAAGCGAAGCAGTAGTTTGGAATAATTTATCCCACGCATAATTTTCTTTTAAATAAAGCGGAGACAACCCGGTCGGCCAATCATTGCAATGAATAATATCCGGCGTCCATTTCATTCGCTGCAAAGTTTCAACAACACCGCGGTTGAAAAGAATAAATCTTTCATCCTCGTCAAAGCCGTCAGTATAAATTTGATCACGGTGGTAGTAATGAGGGCAATCAATAAAATTAACTTCAACGTTAGAGCCTGGCAAAAGAGATTGATAAACATGAACCGAGCGAGTGTACTTAGAAATTTTTATTGGTATCTCACCAATCTCCCAATTATAATGCAGATTAAATTCTTCTTCATCAATTGAATAATATTTTGGAATGAAAAGTTTAACTTCGCATCCCAAAAGTTCCAATGCTTTTGGCAGAGCCCCGGCAACATCAGCAAGGCCGCCGGTTTTAGCAAACGGCACAGCTTCAGAAGTGAGAAATGCAATTTTCATATCATAAAAATATATTTTCTAAAACAGTCAAAAGATATTAAAAAATATTTTTAGAATTTGCATCGGCTGTTTGATGCAAAACATTTTCTTTCTCAAAAAATATTCAGATTAAAGAATCGCATAAACAATTCCAAGCTGCAGTCCTTCTTTCATTTGAGTTGTCAAAGACTGATCTTTCTGATAAATCAAAAGGTAACTTAAATTTACGTTCATCCAATCATTAATTTTTGCAATCAAAGCGTTATCCCAGCGTACATCCCAAACATCCAGGCTTTCGAATCTTGAAAATAATGTTAAGCTGCTTGTGAATAATAAATTTTGCGCAACATTAAATTTGCCGCTTGTTACTGATTGAATACCGGTTTCAAGTTTAAATGCTTCAACTTTGTTTGCTGTGTTTGGATCATCAGAATACTGCCGGAATTTATTTGTGAAAACTTCCTGAACGCCAATACCGAGCCGTGTATTGAAATCGGTTAGTTTATCATAAGTAAATCCCAAGCTTTGAGTTACATATCCGGGATCGAAAAAATTTGCAATCTCAGTTGCGGTATTATCTGTGTAAGAATAACCGGCAGTAACAGTTGTTCTAATTGTATTGCTAACAAAAGGATCAACTGCCCAACCGAAAGATCTTGATAAAACATCTTCCATATAAAATTCGTTATCGTTTGTTTTAAAATCTGCGCCGCCTAGCTTTGATCTGCCATAGGCAATCTTAAGACTATTTTTGAAAGTCCATTCCGTTGAAGAATATTTTAATCCTAAATTTCCGTTTAGTGTCCAGGTCAATGAATTTTCACCGCCTTGAGTCCAGTTGCTTAATGCGAGTTGGCTTATATTCAACCCGGCAATTGCTGTGGGAATCCATTTATTTATTGTTGTGTCTTGCTGGGCCAGTGATTGGCAGGTTAAAATTATAGAAATAATCACGATGCTTTTAAATTTATTTTTCATGATATAATCCTTAATTTTATTTATGATAATATTGAGAAAAAATTAAAACAATTAGGTAACCATGAAATCCCGAAAAGTGAGCATTTCAATATACAAACAAGGAAACCCTTTAGCCACATCAATTATATTTGTTCACGGTTTTCCTTACGACCATTTAATGTGGGAGAAAGTAATTTCTTTTTTGGATAAATCATATTTATGCATTTCTTATGATATCCTCGGGCTTGGAAATTCTCCGGCAAGCGACGGACAATTTACAATGGAATCTTTCGTTGATGACCTTGAAGAAATTTTAAATGAACTTAAACTCGATAAGCCGGTTTTGTGCGGACTTTCAATGGGCGGATATATTGCGCTTAGAGCTGTTGAAAGAATGTCGCCAAAGTTTAGAGGATTAATTCTTTGCGATACTAAATCCGAAGCAGATAACAATGAAACAAAACTTAAGCGTGCGGCAGGAATAAAAAAAATTAATGAATTAGGAGTTCAAAAATTTGTTGAAGATTTTGTGCCGGGATGTTTTACCGAAGAATCAATTAAGAGTTTAAGAGGATATAAAGAAACTCTTGCAAGATCATTAAAGTCCGATCCGGTAGGCGTAAAAGGCTGTTTGCTTGCAATGCAGGGAAGAACAGACACAACATCCTTTTTAGAAAAAATAAAAATTCCAACATTGGTTATTTGCGGAGAAGAAGACAAATTATCTCCGCCGTCAGTAATGAAAAGTATGGCAGATAAAATTCAATCATCAGAGTTTGTTTTAATTCCTAAGGCGGCGCATATGACTCCGATTGAAAATCCCGAAGCAGTAAGCAAAGCAATTTTAAGTTTTCTAAAAAAGAATTTTGGATAATTCATAAATTATTTTCATCATCAAAAAGGAATTTCTTAGATGAAAGCAAAAGCGGAACAGTTTAAAGAGATTATTAAACGAAGAAATGATTTTCCATCGCTGAATAAAAAGGTGAATGGATATCAATTGGCTTATCTTGATGGCCCCGGCGGCAGTCAGGTTCCAACACAAGTAATAGAGGCAATTTCAAATTATTATAAAAATTCAAATGCAAACACGCACGGATATTTCGTTACTTCGATAGGATCAGACGAAATGATTTATCAAGCTAGAAAAACCGCGGCATATTTTCTTGGTGCGGAAAGCCCGGATTGTATTTCATTCGGCGCGAACATGACCACGCTTAATTTTTCTTTGAGCAAAGCAATTGGAAGATCGCTGCAAAGAGGAGATGAAATTGTAATTACACAGCTTGATCACGAAGCAAACCGCGGGCCGTGGCTTAATTTGCGCGAGCGAGGAATTATTGTTAGAGAAGTTTTACTTAAACAGGACGGCACGCTCGATTATTTTGATTTCAAAGAAAAGATTAATGAGCGAACGCGGCTTGTTGCAATTGGAATGTCTTCCAATGCACTTGGAACCGTAAACAATATTAAATTAATTCGTCAGCTTACTTATGAAGTCGGCGCATGGCTGATGGTCGATGCTGTTCATTACGCGCCGCATTTTTCAATTGATGTTAAATCTCTCGGCGTTGATTTTTTAATTTGCTCGGCTTATAAATTTTACGGTCCTCATGTTGGAATTTTATATTCGCGCGAAGGTTTGCTTGAACAATTTCAAACAGATAGACTTAGAACGCAAGATCCTAAAGCTCCAAATAGAATTGAAACCGGCACGCTTAATCATGCGGCGATTGCAGGAGTAAAAGCCGCAGTAGAATACATCGCATCATTTGGCGAAGGAAATGATTTACGCTCCAAACTTGTTAATGCAATGAAAAAAATAAATTCTTATGAACATTATCTTGCTTCAACACTTTATGATGAATTAAAAAAAATAAATGGAGTTGCGGTTTACGGCCAGCCGTTTAATGATCAGCATAGAGCGCCGACGGTTTCATTTACTATCGATGGAATCGAACCATCGGAAGCATGCAAAAAATTTGGCGAAAAAGGAATCTGTGTTTGGGATGGAAACTTTTATGCAATCCGCGCGGTTGAAGTCCTGGGCTTGTTTGAAAAAGGCGGATTGATTAGGGCCGGAATTTCATTATATAACACGATGGATGAAATAAACAGATTGGTAAATGAAGTTAAATCAATTTCAAAGAAAAATTTAAAATGACAAAAACGAAATCAGCACAACCGAAATTATTATTAATTGGCTTCGGCAATGTGGGAAGAAAAGTTGCAGAGATTTTAATTTCACCTAAAGAAAAATTTCCCAAACTTGCAGGTTTTAATCCAACTATCGTTGGAATATTTACAAACTCTCACGGCGCAATTATTAATCAGCATGGAATCAATTTAGAAAAGACTTTCAACGAATTTGAGAAGAGCGGCAGATTCTCAAAACACAACGCAGATTATTCCGATATGGGCGTTGAGGAGGCAATAAAAAATTTGGATTACGACGTGCTGGTTGAATTGACAACTTTGTCGATCAAAGGAAAAGGTGAGCCGGCTATTTCGCATGTGAAAAATGCTTTAAGCCGCGGAAAGCATGTTGTCTCCGCAAACAAAGGCCCGGAGGCGTTTGCTTTTCAAGAACTTCATTCGCTTGCGCAAAAAAATAATTGTAAATTTTTGTTTGAATCGGCCGTAATGGATGGCGCGCCGATTTTCAATCTTTATAGAAACGGACTGAAGGGCTGCAAGGTAAAAGGGCTTTCGGGAATTTTAAATTCAACAACAAATTTTATTTTTTCCCAAATGGAAAATGGAAATTCTTTTGATCATGCTCTTAAAGAAGCGCAGCGCTTGGGATTTGTAGAATCAGATTTTGCAAATGATGTTGACGGCTGGGACGCCGCCGCAAAGCTTGCGGTTTTAACTAATGTTTTGATGGATGTTTCAATTACTCCGTTCGATG